>CAZKRQ010000008.1:0-4364 GCA_964555125.1 uncultured Oscillospiraceae bacterium | reverse complement strand
TGTCTGATTGTACATCAGGGCCGGCTTTTCCCGCAAGGGGCTTGCCTGCATCCCCCGACTCTGCTATCATGGTTCCAATTGAAAAGGAGGCCGCGCACGCCATGAGCAAAACCCTGACCGATCGGAGATATAGCCAGCTCTTCGCCCTGTTGGAGGGCACGTTTTTTTCCGCGTCGTTTCTTCTGGACGGAATGATCGCCCAGACTCTGAGCATGATGGGCTACGGCGACGCGACGATCGGCGTTCTCCTCTCCGCGATGGGCATTTCCTGCGTCGTCCTGCAGCCTGCACTCGGGTATCTCTGCGATAAATTTCGCTGTTATAAGGAGATTTTTCTGGTGATCTACACGCTTGTCGCGGTCACGATGCCCCTGTTTTACGCGTTCGGCGGCAATGATTCGGTCGCGATGCTCTATTGCACCGTCACCATCGCGCTCGTCAAGTCGCTGTTTGTCGTGCTGGACAGCTGGATCACTAAAATCCAAAAACAGGGCGTGCGACTCGATTACGGCCGCCTGCGCTCGGTCGGCTCGATCACCTATGCCTTTGCCGCCGTTCTTCTGGCGCAGGTCCTCAATCGGTTCGGCATCGCGTCGTCGGTTTGGCTCTACGCCGTCATCTATGCGGTTATGCTGGTCGCCCTGATTGGCCTGCGCAACCCCATCGCCATGGCGGAGGACAGCCGCATCACACTGCGCGAAACGGCGCGCACCCTGTTTCACAGCCGGCGCTACTGTGTCTTTCTTGTCTGCGCTTTTCTGGCCTGGATCGGGCTGGAATCGCAGCTCTCCTTTAACGCGCGCCTCATCTCCTCGCTGGGCGGCAATATGGGCGCTATCGGCGTCGCGTATTTTGTGCTGGCATTCTCCGAGGTTTTCGTCATCCGCAATTTTTCCAAAATCGCCGGCCGCCTCGGCACCGAGAAAACCCTCGCCCTGGGTATGGCGGGCGTCGCGCTCAAGGGCTTCGCCTCCTGGCTGTGCCCGAGCGTGGGTTGGGCGGTCGCCGCGCAGGCTTTGCAGGCGTTTTCCTACGCGCTGATTGTCCCCGGCGTCGTGCGCTATATGGGCGAGATCATCCCCCGCAGCTATCTCGCCACGGCGATGATTCTCTATCAAACCCTCGACACCGGCATGGCGCAGATCCTGTTCAGCCCGCTTTACGGCTCGCTGTCCGAGCGGTTCAGCGTCGGCGCCATGCTCGCGCTGGCCGGCCTGCCCGCCCTGCTGGGCGCGGCGCTACTTTTGCTCACCAACGCGGCGGGGCGCAAGGGCGGCCGCGAATCAAAATCGCGTGAAACACAGCCCGCCGAATGAGCGCGCAGGCGTCCTCCTCTGCCCCGCGCCGTCCCGAGGGAACGCTTTCACCCACGCTTTTATCCTGAGCGTCTGAAAACCGCCCCCGCCGCTTCGCTCAATGCCCGCCGGGCCTTTGAAACAGGGGATCAAGGGCACAAAACCGCTACAGGGTCGAAACCCGCGTCGCGACCTGATAAGCGCTTCGCCACACTTTTGGCAATAGACGAGACCGCTTTAGAAGCGCCGCGCGGGAGAACATTTTCCCCGCGCGCGCTTATTCCCGGCGAAGCCGCAGGCCTTTTTTCCCGCGCGGAAACGGGTCAAGCAACAGCGGGCACGGCCGCAAGTGCAGCCGTGCCCGCTGTTATTTCGTCAAAAACCTATCTCTGATTCAGCGCCTTCGCCGGCCCTATATAATCGACTCCGACCCGTCCGGCGACGTCGGGGGCTCCACCAGACCGAGCCGCTGATCCAGCAGCTTGAACTCATAGCCCTGGTCCAGCGCGTACTGGATGAAATCCCCCATAATCTGATCGTTGGTTGCGCTGACCGCATGGAGCAGATAGATGGCCCCGTCATGCAGCGCGCCGGTGATCTTCTGAAGCGCCGCCGAGGGCTCGGGCTGCGCGTCGGTGACCCAGTCTTTATAGGCAAACGACCAGAAAACGCTCTTATAGCCAAGCTCGTCGACCAGCGAGAGCGAATATTCGGAGAATTCGCCCATCGGATAGCGGAACAGCTTCATCTCATAGCCGTATTTCTCCAGAACGAAATTGTGCAGATCCAGGATTTCCGTCCGCGCGCGCTCGTCGGTCACGTCCGGCATCGAGGGGTGCTTCACGGTGTGATTCCCAAGCGTATGCCCCTCGCGGATGATGCGCTCAACAACAAAAGGCGCTTCGTCGACGTATTCCTGCGTCACAAAAAAAGTGGCCTTGACGTTATATTGCGCGAGGGTGTCGAGTATGCTTTCGGTGTAGCCGTTTTCATATCCCAAATCAAACGTCAGATACAGCGCGCCGGTGTCCTCGGGCATGATAAAATAAGCGCCCAGATCTCCATATTTGTTCTGATAATCGATGCTGCCCGTCGTCTGGTTCTTTTCGTTGACCTCCGTGCCGGGGCCCCAGCCCATCTTCGTCCGGGAAAGCGCCGGCACCGAGCTCTCATCGGTCGAGGCGGGCGAATTGCTCTGGCCGAAAATCTCCTGCGCAGGCGATTGGGGGCTCTGTATCTGCCCGATTTGCCCCGTCTCCTCCTGCTGCCTCGTCCTTGCGACCCCGCTCATCACGGCGACGGCCACCAGCGCCGCCGCGAGCAGCCCGATGAGTATGGACGTTAACCTAGTCATAAAAAACGCTCCTTTTTTCGCATTTCTGTTTTCTGCCTTATTGTTTCAGGGCAAGGGCGGTTTTTTGCATAGAAAAAAATGGTTTTGCCCCGTGCGGCGCCGCTTCCCACGGGAAGTTTGGACTAAATTTATTCCGCTATCATAATGATGTTTGTAACTTGTACCTATTCTTAAATCCAGACCGATTATGCTATAATAAAGGCGAACTTTAATACTCCACGGGCATGTTTTCTTTCCTTTGGCTCACGCAACCCATCAGGCTGAACGCCTCCCGGCGGCCCTTTTCTGGCGAAGGATGTATCATGAAAAAACTGCTTCTTGTCAT
Organism: uncultured Oscillospiraceae bacterium; assembly: GCA_964555125.1. GTDB lineage: Bacteria > Bacillota > Clostridia > Oscillospirales > Ruminococcaceae > CAZKRQ01. The sequence continues at coordinate 1,390 of CAZKRQ010000008.1, read as the reverse complement.
CGATATGCAAAACGACTTTATCAGCGGAAGTCTCGGAACCAAAGAGGCGATCGCCATTGTGCCCCGCGTGATGAAGAAAATATTGGAATTTGACGGCGACCTCCTCTTCACCAAGGACACCCACGCCCAGAACTATATGGCGACCCAGGAGGGCAAGCACCTGCCCGTGCAGCACTGTGTGAAGGGAACCGACGGCTGGCGTCTCGACCCCATGATTGAAAAGGCGTTTTTAGAGACGGGCGGCAAGATCATTGAAAAAAACACATTTGGCGCAAAGCAGCTGCCTGAGCTGCTGGCGAAGGACTATCCCGAAGGCGTTGCATCCTTTGAGCTGTGCGGCCTTTGCACCGACATCTGCGTGATTTCCAACGCGCTGCTTCTCAAGGCCTACTACCCGGAGACGCCGATTTTTGTCGACGCGTCCTGCTGCGCCGGCGTGTCGCCCGAGAGCCACGACAACGCGCTGAAGGCGATGCAGATGTGCCAAATCACCATATTATAACGGTTTCTTCTCTTGCTTTTCAGAAGGAGGACGCGTGCAAGACGCGTCCTCCTTTTTTCACTCCTATCTTGTGCGAGCGCACGCCCTCCTGTGAAGGCTCCCGATCAAAAGGCCGCATAAATACGCAGTTCACCGGCTATTCTATAACTAAAAAGAGATATTGGCAGAGGCGAATTTCTAATTTCTAAATTCATTGGCATTCTTAGCTTCTAATTGCTAATAATTAATAATTTATTCATAAAAATACTATTATTTTTTCATAATTCGGGGATATGATAATAGCGTAGTCAAGAGAACTACATCCGACACAAACCCGTTTCACGACCAACTTAATTGGAGGTATAGATTATGTTTAACATGACACCTTATGCGCGCAAACGCAACACCATGAGCTATTATGACCCGTTCCGTGAGCTGGAGGACATGCAGAAGTATTTCTGGGGCGACAGCAGCCTCTCGGCCTTTAAAACGGATATTCGCGACAACGGCAAGGAATTTATTCTGGAGGCCGATCTGCCCGGGTTCCGCAAGGAGGATATTCACGTCGACGTCGAGGACAACACCCTGACCATCACGGCTGAGCGCCACAGCGACTATGAGCAGAAAGACAAGCAGGGCAACTTCGTGAAGTGCGAGCGCTCCTACGGTTCTTTCACCCGCAGCTTTGACGTCACCGGCATCCGGCAGGACGATGTGAAAGCGAAATATGACAACGGCGTGCTTCGCCTGACGCTGCCCAAGCAGGAGGAGATCCGGCCCGCCTCCAAGCGCCTGACGATTGACTGACAGAAGCTTCGTCGTCGCAAAGTCCGCTTAGCTGCGTCGTCGCGCGCGCCGCTGCCTCAAACGCGCAGACAAGCTGCGCATTCTCGTCCGCTCCGCGGCTCC
>CAZKRQ010000007.1:15411-17832 GCA_964555125.1 uncultured Oscillospiraceae bacterium | reverse complement strand
CGCCGACGACCGGGACGCGCTGCGCGAGGCGCTCGCGGACGGAACCGTCGACATGATCGCGACCGACCACGCGCCGCACGCCGCCGGCGAGAAGGACAAGGGCTTGCTCGGCAGCGCGATGGGCATCGTCGGGCTCGAGACGGCGTTCCCGGTGCTGTATACGGCGCTGGTTTTGCCCGGGCTGCTTTCGCTCGAGACGCTGGTCGAGCGCATGTGCGCCGCGCCCCGCCGCGCATTCAATCTGCCCGGCGGCGAGATCGCGGCGGGCGGGCCAGCCGATCTGGCGGTGCTCGATCTCGAGAAGGAATATAAGATCGACAGCCGCGGCTTCCGCTCGATGGGGCGGGCCACGCCCTTCGACGGGTGGACGGTCCGCGGGGAGATCGCGATGACAATCTGTAAGGGGAGAATCGTATGGGACAGAAATTCACGAGAAAGCTGATCACCGAGAACGGCTATGAGTTTTGCGGCGACGCGTTCGGCGCGGACCGGGAGACCGTGTGCGAGCTGGTGTTCTGCACCTCAATGGTGGGGTATCAGGAGCTGATCACCGACCCTGCCTGCGCCGACCTGGGGGTTGTGATGACCTACCCGCTCATTGGCAGCTATGGGATGAACGACGAGGACAACGAGGCGCGAACGCCCTTGATCCGCGGCCTGATCGTGCGCGAATACAACGACAATCCGTCCAATTTCCGCTATACCCGCACGCTGGGCGAGGTCATGGAGGATAACGGCATCGCCGGCATTGCCGGCGTCGACACCCGCAGGCTCACCCGGATGCTGCGCGGGGAGGGCACGCAGCGCGCGATACTGACGGGGCCGAAGACCACGCTTGAGGAGGGCGTCGCGCGGATCAGGGCGACCCCGATCCCCACCGACGCGGTCGCGCGGGTGAGCTGCAAAAAGCTGTGGTATGCCCGCACGCCCAACTTTCGATATAACGTCGTCGCGATCGATTGCGGCATAAAAAACAGCGCCGTGCGTATGCTCGGCGCGCGCGGGTGCAATGTGACGGTCGTCCCCTATGATACGGGTGTGGAGGAGATCCTGAGATTGCGCCCGGACGGCCTGTTTGTGAGCGGCGGGCCGGGAGATCCGCGCAACGCCATGCCGGTTGTCCAAACGCTGCGGGCGCTGCGCGGAAAACTGCCGGTTTTCGGCACCGGCCTTGGCCACCTGCTGCTCTGCCTCGCCTGCGGGGCGCAGACCGATCGGATGAGGCTCGGGCATGTCGGCGGCAATCACCCGGTGCGCAATCTCGAGACGGGAAAGATCGAGATCACGAGCCAGAACCACACCTACGCGGTGCGCGGCGAGTCGCTTGCCGCCGCGGGCCTGCGCGCAACGCACGCCGACATACTGGACGGAACGGTCGAGGGTGTTGCGGCGGAGGACGGAAGCCTGTTTTCGGTGCAGTTTTCGCCGGAGAGCGCGCCCGGGCCGAAGGACGGCTCCGAGCTGTTCGATCAATTCATCGCTTTGCTTCAGAAAGGGGGCGCGCGCTGATGCCCAAACGCACGGATATTCACAAGATCCTCGTGATCGGCTCCGGCCCGATCGTCATCGGGCAGGCCGCAGAATTTGACTATGCGGGCACGCAGGCCTGTCTGGCTCTGCGCGAGGAGGGCTATTCGGTCATTCTTGTCAATTCCAATCCCGCGACCATCATGACCGACACCCATATCGCCGACAAGGTCTACATGGAGCCGCTGACCCTCGAATATGTCGCGAAGATTCTGCGCTATGAGCGGCCCGACGCGATTCTGCCCGGGCTGGGCGGGCAGACCGGGCTGAACCTCGCGACCCAGCTCTACAGAAAGGGCGTTTTGCAGGAATGCGGCGTCGAAATCCTCGGCACAAGCTTTGAGAGCATCGAGCGCGCGGAGGACCGGGAGCTCTTCAAGCAGCTCTGCGAGGAGCTGGGCGAGCCGGTGCTGCCCTCGGCCATCGCGCACACCGTCGAGGAGGGCGCGGCCGCCGCGCGGGAGATCGGCTACCCCGTCGTGCTGCGCCCCGCGTTCACCCTCGGCGGCACGGGCGGCGGCTTTGCGGACGACGAGGAGCAGCTGCGCGAGATCATGAAAAATGCGCTCATGCTCTCCCCGGTGCACCAGGTGCTTGTCGAGAAGAGCATCAAGGGCTACAAGGAGATCGAGTTCGAGGTCATGCGCGACGCGAACGACACCGCGATCACCATTTGCAGCATGGAGAACGTCGACCCGGTCGGCATTCACACGGGCGACTCGGTTGTGGTCGCGCCGAGCCAGACGCTGACCAACAGGGAATACCTGATGCTGAAGGACAGCGCGCTGAAAATTATCCGCGCGCTGCGCATCGAGGGCGGCTGCAATATCCAGTTCGCGCTCGATCCCTATTCGTTCCGCTATTATCTGATCGAGGTCAATCCCCGCGTTTCCC
>CAZKRQ010000007.1:12743-15401 GCA_964555125.1 uncultured Oscillospiraceae bacterium | reverse complement strand
GGCGACCGGCTATCCGATCGCACGGGTGACCGCGAAGGTCGCGACCGGGATGCTGCTCGACGAGATCAGGCTGGCCAACACGCCCGCGTCGTTCGAGCCCTCCATCGACTATATTGTGACCAAGATCGCGCGGTTCCCGTTCGATAAATTCGCGTCGGCGTCCAACAAGCTGTCGACCCAGATGAAGGCGACCGGCGAGGTCATGAGCGTGGGGCGTACCTTTGAGGAAAGCCTGCTGAAGGCTACCCGCTCGCTCGAGACGGGCGTCTGCCACCTCTACAGCAAAAAATTCGACGGCATGTCGCCCGACGCGCTGCTCGATTATGTCGCGGAGGGAACCGACGACCGCCTGTATGCGATCGCGCAGCTCATCCGGCTGGACGCCGACCTCGGCATGATCTACAACCGCACCAAACTCGACATGTTTGTCCTCGCGAAGCTGCGCAACATCGTCCTGTTCGAGCGGGAGCTCGCCGGCAGCCCGCGCGACCCCGGGACGCTGCGCAGGGCGAAGCGGATGGGCTTTTCGGATCAATATATCGGCAGCGTCTGGGGCATGGACGAAAAGGAGATGTTCGAGCTGCGCCGCGCGCTCGGCGTGATGCCGGTGTATAAGATGATCGACACCTGCGCGAGCGAATTTGAATCCTATGTGCCGTATTTCTACTCGACCTATGAGGAGGAAAACGAATCGGTCGTCAGCGACAGGGAGAAGATTGTCGTGCTCGGCTCGGGGCCGATCCGCATCGGGCAGGGGGTCGAATTTGACTATTCGACCGTTCACGCGGTGTGGACGATCCGCGAGGCGGGCTATGAGGCGATCGTCATCAACAACAACCCCGAGACGGTCTCGACCGACTACACCTGCTCGGACAAGCTCTATTTCGAGCCCCTCGCGGTCGAGGACGTGATGAATATCATCGAGCTCGAGAAGCCCCGGGGCGTCGTCGTCTCGCTCGGCGGCCAGACTGCGATCAACCTCTGCGCGCCGCTCGACCGCCTCGGTGTGCCGATCATCGGGACCGACAACGCGGCGATCGACCGCGCGGAGAACCGGGATTCGTTCGAGAAGGTGATGGAGACCCTGAAAATACCGCAGCCCGAGGGCCGCGCCGTCACCGACATCGAGGCGGGCGTGCGCGCGGCGGCGGAGATCGGATACCCCGTGCTCGTGAGGCCGAGCTATGTGCTCGGCGGCCGGGCGATGCAGATCGTCAGCGGCGAGCGGTCGCTGCGGCAATATCTGCGCACGGCGGTCGAGATCGACGAGAGCCGCCCGGTGCTCGTGGATAAATACATCACCGGCAAGGAGCTGGAGGTCGACGCGGTGTGCGACGGAAAGGACGTCTTTATCGCGGGCATCATGCAGCACGTCGAGCGCACCGGCATCCACTCGGGCGACTCGATCAGCGTCTATCCGACCTTCAGCATCTCGGACGAGGTCAGGGACACCATCGTCGACTACACCGTGCGGTTGGGCCTGGGCATCGGCATTGTGGGGCTCTACAACATCCAGTTCATCTGCGACGGGGCCGACAACGTGTATGTCATCGAGGTCAATCCCCGCTCCTCCCGGACGGTGCCCTTTATCTCGAAATCGAGCGGGTATTCCCTCGCGGACATCGCGACGCGGGTCATGCTCGGGCATTCCCTGCGCGAGCAGGGGATCACGCAGGTGCTCGCCCCGCCGAGAAACAAGTGGTTTGTCAAGGCGCCGGCCTTCAGCTTCTCCAAGCTGCGCGGCGCGGACGCCTATCTCTCGCCCGAGATGAAGTCGACCGGCGAGGCGATCGGCTATGACCGCTCGCTGACCCGCGCGCTCTATAAGGCGCTGCGCTCGTCGGGGATGAACGTCGCCAACTACGGCACCATCTTTGTGACCATCGCCGACAAGGACAAGGAGCGCGCGCTGCCGCTGATCCGCCGGTTCTACAATCTCGGCTTCAATATCGAGGCGACGCGCGGCACCGCCGCGTTCCTCAAGAGCCACGGCATCCGCACGCGGGTCAAGAAGAAGATCAGCGAGGGCAGCGGGGAAATCCTCGACTCGCTGCGAAGGGGCTATGTCAGCTATGTGATCAATACCCGGGATCTCGACAGCGAGAGCCAGGACTCGGACGGCTTCGAGATTCGCCGCTGCGCGGTCGAAAACAATGTGACGATGTTCACGGCGCTCGAGACGGTCGACGTGCTGCTCGACGTGCTCGAGGAGATCACGATCGGCGTATCGACCATCGATTCGGACTGATTGCGCGCAGAAGTAAAAGACAGGAGAAGGCCATGCGAAAAGAGACCTTTACGCTCGTGAAGCGGCGCCCCGTCGCGCGCGGCGTCTATGAGCTGATCTTCGAGGGGAACACAGAGGGGATCGAGCGCCCCGGGCAATTCGTCAACATTGAGGTCGAGGGCTGCTTTTTGCGGCGGCCGGTTTCGGTGTGCGACTGCGGCGAGGGCAGCCTGACCCTCGTTGTGCGCGCGTCCGGGGCGGGGACGACAAGGCTGTGCGGCGCTGCCGTGCAATCGCGCTTTGATATGCTGACCGGCCTGGGCAACGGCTTTGACACCGCGGCGTGCGGCCCACGCACGGTGCTCGCCGGGGGAGGAGTCGGGACGCCCCCGCTCTATTGGCTGGCGAAAAAGCTGGTCGAGACCGGGAAC
>CAZKRQ010000007.1:3065-12733 GCA_964555125.1 uncultured Oscillospiraceae bacterium | reverse complement strand
GGTCGCGCTCGGCTTCGGCAGCGCCGCCGACGTGTTTTATGAGGAGGAGTTCCGCGCGCTGGGCTGCGAGACCTTTGTCGCGACGGCCGACGGGTCCTGCGGCGACAGCGGGCTTGTCACCGAGCTGATCGAAAAGCGCCTCCCCGAACGGGACTGCGTCTGCTGCTGCGGCCCCGAGCCGATGCTCAGGGCGGTCTGGGCGATGCCGCAGTTCACGGGCGGCCAGTTCAGCTTTGAGGAACGCATGGGCTGCGGCTTTGGGGCCTGCATGGGCTGCACCTGCGCGACACGGTACGGCGCGAAGCGGATCTGCAAGGACGGGCCGGTTCTGCGAAAGGAGGAGATCGTGTGGTAGATTTGTCGGTTACCCTGAGCGGCGTGGAGCTCAAGAATCCGATCATCCCGGCGAGCGGGACTTTTGGCTTCGGCAGCGAATTCGCCGCGCTGTATGATCTCGATTTGTTGGGCAGCATCAGCCTCAAGGGCACGACGCGGGAGCCGCGCCTCGGCAACCCGACCCCCCGCATTGCCGAGACGTCCGCCGGTATGCTCAACGCGGTCGGGCTGCAAAACCCGGGGATCGACGCGGTCGTCGGCGAGGAGCTGCCCGCGCTCGCGCGGCGCTTTCACGGCCCGCTCATCGCCAATATCAGCGGGTTTTCGGTCGAGGAATATGCGGCGTGCTGCGCAAGGATCGACGGCTGCGCGCAGGTCGGCCTCATCGAGGTCAATGTGAGCTGCCCCAACGTGCACGGCGGCGGCATGAGCTTCGGCACAACCTGCGCGGGCGCGGCCGAGGTCACCCGCGCGGTCAGGGCCGTCACCTCCAAGCCGGTCTATATCAAGCTCTCGCCCAACGTGACGAAGATCGCCGAGATCGCGAAGGCCTGCGAGGCGGCGGGCGCGGACGGCCTGAGCCTGATCAACACCCTGCTGGGAATGCGCATCGACCTGAAGACGAAAAGGCCGGTGCTCGCCAATAAGACGGGCGGGCTCTCCGGCCCGGCGATTTTCCCGGTCGCGGTGCGCATGGTATACGAGGTCTATGAGGCCGTGAAGATCCCGATCATCGGCATGGGCGGCGTCGCCAGCGCCGGGGACGCGGCCGAGCTGATGCTCGCGGGCGCGGCGGCGGTGCAGGTCGGCGCGGCGAATCTCAGGGACCCCTACGCCTGCAAAAAAATTATCGAGGATCTCCCCGCCGTCTGCGAGCGGCTCGGAGTGAAGCGGATCAGTGAATTGACAGGAGGAGCGCACGAATGAGCAAGGACGTAATCATCGCGTTGGATTTTCCGACAAAAAAGGAAACGCTGGATTTTCTGGATACCTTTCCCGGCTAAAAGCCTTTTGTCAAGATCGGCTTGGAGCTGTTTTACGCCGAGGGGCCCGAGGCGGTGCGCGAGATCAAGGCGCGCGGCCACAAAATCTTTCTCGATCTCAAGCTGCACGACATCCCGAACACGGTCAAACGCGCGATGGCGGCGCTCTCGGCGCTCGACGTCGATATGGTGAACCTGCACGCGGCGGGCACGGCCGAGATGATGCGCGCCGCGCGGGAGGGGCTGACCCGTCCCGACGGCACGCGGCCTCTGCTCATCGCCGTGACCCAGCTCACCTCCACCGACGAGCGGGCGCTGCACGAGGAGCTGCTCATTCCCGAGGCGATGGATCGAACCGTGCTGCACTACGCCGCCAACGCGGCGGGCGCGGGGCTGGACGGCGTCGTCTGCTCGCCGCTCGAGGCCGCGGGCGTCAAGGCGCGCTGCGGCGGGTCGTTTGTGACGGTCACGCCCGGCATCCGCTTCGCGGACAGCGCCGCGGACGACCAGAAGCGGATCATGACGCCGCAAAAGGCGGCGGGCGCGGGCTGCGACTATATCGTCGTCGGCCGCCCGATCACCCGCGCGGGCGACCCGGCCGGGGCCTATGCCCGCTGCAAGAGAGAATTTCTCGGCGACTGACGCGCGCCGCGGCAAACGAACAGGAGGATGACAAAATGACCGAGATGGAAAAAAAGATCGCGAGCGGCCTGCTCTCGATCGGCGCGGTGTTCCTGCGCCCGGACCAGCCCTTTATCTGGGCGAGCGGCATCAAGAGCCCGATCTACTGCGACAACCGCCTGACGCTGACGGCGCCCGCCGTGCGCGCACAGGTCGAAAACGGCCTGGTGGAGATCATCCGCGCCCATTATCCCGAGTGCGAGGTCCTGATGGGCACGAGCACAGCCGGCATCGCCCATGCGGCGATCTGCGGGCACATCATGGGCCTTCCGATGGGCTATGTGCGCTCGAGCGCGAAGGATCACGGCCGCGCCAACCGCATCGAGGGGCGGCTTGCTGCGGGGCAGAGGGTCGTCGTTGTCGAGGATCTGATCTCGACGGGCGGCAGCGTGATCGAGGTCGTCGAGGCGCTGCGTGAGGCGGGGGCCGAGGTGCTCGGCATCGCGAGCATCTTTACCTACGGCATGAAAAAGGGCCTTGACCGGCTTGCGCAGGCGGGCGTTGCCAATGTCAGCCTCTCCAATTTCGACGCGGTGTGCGAGGTCGCGGCCGCCGAGGGCAAGATCGCCCCCGCGGATATCGCGCGGCTCAAGCGCTTTCGCGACAATCCCTCGGACGAGAGCTGGATCAAGGAGTAAACGCCGATGCGCAATCTGATCGATATTACCGACTTTTCGGTCGAGGAGATCGACGAGCTGATCGCCGTCGCGGAGGACATCATCGCAAACCCCGACGGCTACCGCGAGGTGTGCCGGCACAAAAAGCTCGCGACCCTGTTTTTTGAGCCGAGCACCCGCACCCGCCTCTCCTTTGAGGCGGCGATGCTCGATCTCGGCGGCAGCGTGCTCGGCTTCTCGAGCGCCGACAGCTCCTCCGCCTCCAAGGGGGAGAGCGTGACCGATACGGTGCGCACCGTCGGCTGCTATGCCGACATCATCGCGATGCGCCATCCCAAGGAGGGCGCGCCGGTCGCGGCGGCGCGCCGCACAACGGTGCCGATCATCAACGCGGGGGACGGCGGCCACAATCACCCGACCCAGACCCTCGCCGACCTGCTGACGATCCACCGAGAGAAGGGGCGGCTCTCCCGGTTCACCGTCGGCTTTTGCGGCGACCTTAAGTTTGGCCGCACGGTCCATTCGCTCATCCACGCGCTTGTGCGCTATCCCGGCATGGAGTTTGTCTTTATCTCGCCCGCCGAGCTGAAAATCCCCGACTATATCAAGGAGGGCGTTCTCAGGGAAGCAAAGGTCCCCTACAGCGAGGTTGAGAGCATGGAGGAGGTCATGCCCCGGCTCGATATTCTCTATATGACCCGCGTGCAGCGCGAGCGCTTTTTCAACGAAGCGGATTATATCCGCCTGAAGGACACCTATATCCTCGAGCCCGCCAAGCTCGAGACCGCAAAGCCGGATCTGTGCATCATGCATCCGCTACCCCGCGTCAACGAAATCGCGCACAGCGTCGACGACGACCCGCGCGCGGCCTATTTTAAACAGGTGGAGAACGGGAAATTCATCCGCATGGCGCTCATCATGAAGCTGTTGGAGGTGCACAGATGAACATCGACGCGATTGCCAACGGCTATGTGCTCGACCATATCAAGGCGGGCCGCAGCATGGATATTTATCATTATCTCGAGCTGGACAGGCTCGACTGCTCGGTCGCGATCATCCGGAATGTAAAGAGCGCAAAGCAGGGGAAAAAGGACATCATCAAGATCGACTCTCTGATCGATCTCAACCTCGACGTGCTGGGCTATATCGACCCGGATATTACGGTCAATGTCATCCGGGACGGCCGGCTGATCGAGAAGCGGCCGCTGCGCCTGCCAAAAAAGCTGGTCAACATCCTGCGCTGCAAAAACCCGCGCTGCATCACCTCGACCGAGCAGGAGCTCGAGCAGGTGTTTGTGCTCGCGGACGAGGAGCGCCGGATATACCGCTGCGCCTATTGCGAGGCGCAGGCGCAGAACAAGCCGTGAGAGACCGTATGGCGGCGCTTCCCGGACGCGCACAAATAAGCCAACGCGTTTTTTCGTGAAAAAATGCGGCGTTTAGCGGTGGTTCTATAAGAAAACGAAGCGGCACCATCCGACGAAAAAAGCACAGCTGCGAATGATCTCAAAGCCCGGCGTTCCGTCTGGGAATGCCGCGGGCTTTGGCCTTGCAGCTGTGCTTTCTGCGCGATGTGATCCAGCAAAGCGGGGCCAGCAGGCGGTCTATTTAAAGAGCCGGGAAAATTCCTCCTTTGAGAGGGTGGCGCCCTTGTGCGCGACGACGGCGGCGGCCGCGCGGTTGGCGGCGCGCAGCGCCTGCTCCAGCGGGCGGCCCTGCGCGAGGCAGGCGATGCACGCGCCGATATGCGCGTCGCCCGCGCCGATGGTGTCGGCGACCTGCGCGACCGGGAAGGCCGCGGCGTGGACAAGCGAGCCGTCAAAGGAATAGGCGCCGTTGCCGCCGTCGGTGACGATCACCGTGTTCCCGGTGCGGGAAAAAAGGGAGCGCGCGGCCTGCTCGAGGCCGCTCTCGCCGGTGAACTGGCGGATCTCGCCGGCATTGAGATGCACGATCGGGGAAAGGGCAAAGATGCGGTTCATGAGCGCGGGCGGGATGACGCCGAGACGCGGGCCGGGCGCGAAATAGACCGGCACGCCCCGCGCGCGCTCGAGAAAGCGCACGATGTCGCCGCCCGTTTTTTCCTCGATTTCCAGGCCGCAGATATAAATCGCCTCGAGCGCGCGCAGGTCGACCTCGCGCAGCCACTCGTCGTAGATCAGATATTCCGCGCCGTGGTTGCAGATAAAGGTGCGCTCGCCCGATTCCTCGACAAAGCAGTAGCAGCAGCCGTTGGCCATCTCCGGCGTGGGAAGAGGGGTGGAAAGCCCCTTTTTCTGGAATTCCGAACGGATAAAATCGCCGTAAATACCTGTGCCGATGGGGGAGAACAGGGCGCAGGGCACGCCGAAATGCCGGATCATATCCGAGACATTATAGGCGCAGCCGCCCAGCCGGGCCTCCTGAGAGAGAACGTGCACGTCCTCGGCCGTGCGGGGCAGCCGGTCGAGCTTGATGATGATGTCCACAACGGTGGAGCCGATGACGAGAACCTGTTTCATGCGGTTTTTCCCATTCTTCTGAAAAGAGTAAGAACAGTATAGCATATTTCCGAAAAAAATCGAAGGGCGGCGAGTTGCGCCGAATGCGCGAATTGTGCTACCATATGGACGGTACATTTTTTCGATCAACGCGGCGGGCGAGCTGACAATCCAGAGGGGAGGCGCCTTTATGAAAGCGGATCTGCATACCCACACCAACGCGTCGGACGGGCGCTTGTCCCGCGCGGAGCTGCTGCGCATCGCGGCGGCGCGTGGGGTGGATTGCGTCGCGATCACCGACCACGACGCGATGGGAAACAGCTTTTCGGCCTTTGACGACCCGGTGCGGGTGGTGCGGGGCGTGGAGCTGAGCGCGCAGGTTTCTCAGGATCACACAAGGGCGCATCTGCTCTGTTATCTGCCCAAGGATCCCGCGCCCCTGGAGGAGTATTTTCGCGTCATGCGCGAGGAGCGCAACCGCAACGGGGAGATCATGGTCGAAAAGGTGCACCGGCTCTACCCCATCGTCGATATGGACACGGTGATGGAGCGGGCCGGCGGCAGCGGCGTCATCTATAAGCTGCATATCATGCGCGTGTTGCAGGATTACGGCTATACCGACCGAATCTACGGCGAGCTCTACAACCAGCTGTTTTCCTCAAAGACGGGCAGCTGCTTTGTGCCCAACCGTTACGGGGAGGCGCAGACGCTGCTGGAGACAATCCGCGAGGCGCGGGGCGTTGCGGTGTTCGCCCATCCGAGCGTTTACAAAAGCGCGGAATGCGTCGCGCGGTTTGCGCGGCAAGGACTGCTGGACGGCGTTGAGATATGGCATCCCAAAAATACCGAATCGGACAAAAAAGAGCTTCGAGAAATCGCGCGCAGATATGGGCTCATTGAAACGGGCGGGTCGGATTATCACGGCGGCAATAACTCGCGCAGCGTCCTTGTCGGCGATTATTGCACACAGCCGGAGCAATTGGAGCGGCTGCTTGCGTGCAGCGACAAAAAATAAAAGAGGGTGACAGAAATGGAGTACAGGAGAAAAAACAGAGGAACATGCAGCAGATCGACGACCGTTGTCATCGAGGACGGGATCGTCAGGAGCGTCAAATTTGAGGGCGGCTGCGACGGCAACCTCAAGGGGATCGGGGCACTGTGCGAGGGCCGCCCTGTCGACGAGGTCATTGCGGCGGTCAAGGGAATTCGGTGCGGCTTCAAAAGCACCTCCTGCCCCGACCAGCTCGCGCAGGCGCTTGAGGAGGCCAAGGCGCAGCAGTGAGAGGCGTCGCCGGCCTGTTTTTTGCAAGTGACGGCTTTCCAAGCGCAAATGCAGTGGTTTATCGGTGGGCAGACGGGAAAGCCCGCGAAACATGCAAAATGGCGGCGTGCAGCCGTTTTGACGCGGGCGAAGCTTTCTTCTGGAAAAAACAAAGAGACAGATTGGTATGCGCTAAAAGAGCCGGGATCCATAAGGAATCCCGGCCCTTTTGACGTCGCCGAAGAATGAGAGCCCGGCTTGCGACGGGAGAGCCGAAAGGGTTTTGCGAAAGCTCTGTTTATTTTTTGCGCCGCCGTCCATACTTTGAGACAAGAACATGGAGCAAGCGGAGTGTGAATATGAACAGTAAAGGTTTTTCCCGTCTATCCAATAGGGCGTTGGGAAACGCCGTAAAAATAGCCTCGGCGCTGGGACATATCAGCGTCGGGCCGGAGCATCTGATCGTCGCCATCGCGGAGCTGAGCGAGTGCGACGCGTGCGCGATACTGGCAAAGTATGCGTCCCGGCCTCTGCGGGAGATGCGCGCGGAGCTGGCAAAGCTCATGGGGCGCGGCGAGGCGACGAGGCTGAGCGAGCGGGATGCCTCGGCCGAGCTGGAGGGTGTGAAAAAATACGCGAGCGCCTGCTCGGCCCGGCTGGGCGACGACTGCGTCGGCACCGAGCAGCTGCTGTGCGCGGTGCTCGCCTGCCAGAACCGCACGGTGCTCGCGCTGCTGTCCAAGCTCGGCATCAGCGCGGAAAAGGTGCGGGGAGATTGCCGCACGCTGGGCGCGGATCACGCGCCGGAGCTGTTCGATTATGAAAAGCAGAGAGGCAAGAACAAGCTGCTCGACAAATACACGGTCGATCTCACGGCGCAGGCCGTCTGCGGCAAGCTCGACGAGGTGATCTGCCGCGACGGGGAAATTGCCCGCCTGACGGCGATTCTCTCGCGGCGAAAGAAGAACAACGCCTGCCTGGTTGGAGAGCCCGGCGTGGGAAAGACGGCGGTTGCCGAAGGGCTGGCGACCCGCATCGCCCGGGGCGACGTGCCGGACAGCCTGCGCGGCAAGAGAATCCTCTCGCTCGACATTTCCGCCATGGTGGCGGGGACAAAATACCGCGGCGATTTTGAGGAACGGTTTAAAGCGACCGTTTCGGAAATCGTCAAGGCGGGCAATATCGTCGTTTTTATCGACGAGATGCACACAGTGATGGGCGCGGGCGCGGCCGAAGGAGCCATTGACGCCTCGAATATCCTCAAGCCGCTGCTGACAGGCAGCGAGCTGCAGATCATCGGCGCGACGACCTGCGCGGAATACGCGAAATATGTCGAGAAGGACAAGGCGTTCGAGCGCCGGTTTTCCCGGGTTGACGTGCCGGAGCCGACGATCGAGCAGACAAGGCGCATTCTCTCGTCGCAGGCCGCGAAGCTCGAGCGGTTTCACAACCTGCGCGTTTCGGACGAGGCGAGAGAAGCGGCGGTGCGCCTGTCGGTGCGGTATATCCACGACCGCTGTCTGCCCGACAAGGCGCTCGATCTGCTCGACGAGGCCGCGGCGGAAAAGCGCATCGCGCGCCGCGGCTGTCTGCCGCGCGTCCCGCTGCTCACCGAGCAGGACGTCGCGCGGGTGGTCAGTGGCATTTCCGGCGTGCCGGTGGGGCAGCTGAACGCGGGCGAGAGCGCCCGCCTGATTGGGCTGGAAAGCGCGTTGCACGCCCGGGTGATCGGGCAGGAGGATGCGGTGCGGACGCTGTGCGCCGCCATTCGCCGCTCCCGGTCCGGGCTCAAGGAAGCGGAAAAGCCGATGGGCTGCTTCCTGTTCTGCGGGCCGACCGGCGTGGGAAAAACCGAGGTGTGCCGCGCGCTGGCGGCCGAGCTGTTCGGCGAGGAAAAAGCGGTGCTGCGGTTTGATATGTCCGAATACGCCGACCGCGCGAGCCTCTCGCGGCTCGTGGGCGCGGCGCCGGGCTATGTCGGCCACGGCGAGGGCGGCCAGCTCACGGACGCGGTGCGGCGCAGGCCGTACAGTCTGGTGCTGTTTGACGAGGCCGAGAAGGCCTGCCCTGAGTTTTTTAACCTCTGCCTGCAAATGATGGAGGAGGGGGCGCTGACCGACGCGTGCGGCAACCGGGTTCGCTTCTCCAACTGCCTGATCGTGTTCACGACCAATCTCGCGGCGCGCCGCATTGCGGAGAATCCCTGCGCCCTCGGCTTTGCGCGCGCGGATCACACACAGGCGCAGATGCGCGAGCTGGTAGAGGGCGAGCTGAAGAAGTTCTTTTCGCCCGAATTTCTCGGCCGCCTCGATGAAACGGTCGTCTTTCACCCGCTCAGCGCGCAGAACCGGCTTGAGATCGCGCAGCTGCTGCTGAAAAAGCTCGCGGCCCGCCTGGTCGAGCTGGGCTATCGCGCCGAGTTCGCGCCGGAGGTCGCGCAGTTTGTCTGCGCGCGGTGCGCGCAGACGCGCCTGGGCGCGAGGCAGCTCAAGAAAACGGTTGCCGCCGAGATCGAACAGCCGATTGCCGAGCTGTTGATTTCGGGAAAAATCAAACGCGGCGAACGCATCTGCGTCGCCGCGAATGAGGATGCGGTTGTGGTGTTCCCCGCGCGCCAGGCCGTGGTCAGTCGGCTTTGAAGAGCGCATATTTGGAGATAAGCGCCGACACGATCGCGGTGATGATGAGCTCGGGGATGAGATAGGTGCCGTTGTAGACGACGCTGTAGAACAGCGCGAGGCCGTTGCCGCTCATGCTCGAGAGAACGCTCTGGCCAAAGGAGCCCGCCTCGCCGAAAAACCATTCGGCGTAGTCGGCCCAGACCCAATAGCCCGAGATGATGTGGCTGAGATAGCGCAGCGCGATGGCGACAATGCTGCCGAGCACCAGCTCGCTCGCCGGTTTTTTGCATTTGCCGCGGAACAGGCCGCCCAGACCGAGCACGGTGAAGGCGACGAGATAGTCGAACAGGACCACGACGATGATCGAGCCCGCCGAGGTAAAGCCGGTCATCATCTGAAAGAGGGCGAAGACGAGCCCGCTCAGAAGCCCCCATTTGACGCCGCGCCGGTAAGAGATCAGCACAATGGGCAGCATACTGCAAAAGGTGATCGAGCCGCCGTAGGGCAAAAATTTGAATTTGGGAAACAGGGAGAGCACACAGGAGAGCGCGACGAGCATGGCGCACTCGACGAGAACACGGGTGTTTACTTTCTTTTTGGTCTGCATATCGGTTCCTCTTTTCTGTGCAAAACGAAAGCGCCCGATCTGCCGCCGAAGCGGACAAAACGGGCGCAAAGAGTTGAAGGGA
>CAZKRQ010000007.1:0-3055 GCA_964555125.1 uncultured Oscillospiraceae bacterium | reverse complement strand
GATAAGATTTTTCAACACTTCCTACGCCGGCATTATCCGGTTCAGGTTCAAAGGGACCGAACGCGTCGCGCGTTTCATCTCAGCCCGCTCAGGGCGCCCCTGTGTTTTGCAACGCTCTTATTATAGCCGCCGCGCCGCGCGCTGTCAATATGCCCACGCGCTGTCTGTCATGAGAGCCCGGCGGTTGCGGCGGGGCCGGCGCAGGTGGTATACTCTGTTCGTAAAGTACGGGGAGAAGCCCGGCCCGTCGTAAGGAAAGAGGGGGAGACGGCGAATGCAATATCAAAATCTGGTGGACCCGGAGCTGAAGCGAATCGCGAAGCGGATACCCTACCATAAAGCGATGATCGGCGGCGTCAATCTTTTTCAGACGATCGCTCTGGGCTTGACGAAAATTCCCGGGGGATTGAATCACAGAAAGCTGATGGTGGAGGGCTACCGGGGGATGAAATACAGGGTAGACCTGTTTGAGCCGGCCGGCGCGGAAGAAGCGCTGCCCGGTTTGCTCTATGCGCACGGGGGCGCGTTCAGCTACAAGGCTTCGGCCTATCACAAAAGGCTGGCCTGCCTCTATGCGCAGCGGGCGCGGTGTCGGGTCTTTTTCCCCGATTATCATCTGGCGCCCCCATATCCCTACCCCGCCGCTTATGAGGACATTCTGGCGCTGTACCGGCTGATTGCGCAGAACGCCGGGGCGCTCAGGGTGCGGCCCGAAAGGCTCGGCCTGGCGGGGGACAGCGCCGGGGCCGCCCTTGCCGCGCTGGTCTGCAACCGTTATGAAGAGGAGCGGATAAAACAGCCCTGCCTTCAAATGCTGATCTACCCGGTGACGGACGGCGCGATGCGGACGGAATCCATGAAATCGTTTTCGGATACGCCGTTGTGGAACGCAAAAAACAACAGGCGCATGTGGGCATATTATTGCAAAGAGGAGCGGGAGCGGTACGCCGCCTCCCCTCTATATGGCGAGCTGCCCCGCGCCGTCCCGGATACATATATCGAAACGGCGGAATATGATTGCCTGCACGACGAAGGCGTTTTATATGCGCAGAAGCTGCGAAGCGCCGGCGCGAGGGTCGAGCTCAACGAGACAAAGGGTACCGTTCACGGCTATGACGTCGCCTTAAAGACCCAAATCGCGGCCCGCAGCCTTGAAAGGCGCATCGCGTTTCTGAAACGCGGGTTCGATCCGAAGGCGCGCCGTCCGTGAAGCGCCCGCAAAAGAGGGAGAAGCGAAAGGAGGCCTACACCGGGCCGCAGGGGCTGCAACGGCAAAACAGGGGGGCTTGCTTTGCGGCAAACGGCCGAAGGCAGATAAAAGGCGCGCGGCAGGCGCTTCGCTTCCCACTCCCGTCGCCGCGTTTGAAATAGAAGGGCGGCCGCGCGGCGCTGTCCGCCGCCTTCATAAGGGCGGCTCACGGATAGGCCGGCGTATTGGCCCTGTTCAACCCAACCGCAAGCACCCATGTCGCGATTTCCGCGATAAAGGGCGCGAGCCAGATCGTTTGGCCCCCGAACAGCAGAGGAACGCAGAAAATGGCGAGCGATTTCACGGCGATGCCCCGGCTGACCGCGATGGCGTTCGCCGCCCCCGTCCGCTTGGTGGAGAAAAGAAAGGCCGTGTAGATCAGGTTCAGCCCCATGGGGATAAAGGAAAGGGCGAACAGCGGCAGCGCCGCCGAGGCTGTTTGCACCAGCGCCGTATCCCGATTGAAGATGCGGATCACCGGCTCTTTGAAGAAAAACAGAAGGCCGTAAAGTAAAACGGACAGGACACCATTGACGGCGAGGCCGCAGCGGAAATACCAGCCTGTTTTTTCCGTGTCCCGTTTTCCATAGCATTGCCCCCCCCAAAGGGGCTGCAAGCCCTGCGCCACGCCGGAGAGGATCGCGTTCACGAGGGAATAGATAAAGCTCAAAACGCTGAAGGTCGATACGCCGACATCCCCGACCAGCTTTGCCAATATGAGGTTATAGCAAAGCGCGGTGACGGGGGTCGTAAGCTGTGTGACCATCTCGGGCATGCCGCGTCTGACTGCCTTTTTTATCAGAAGAAGATCAATTTTGAATGGCTTTATGCGCAGCGAGCCCTTTTTTCGCACAAAATGGGAAAGTAAAACAAGGACGGAAAGCATCTGCCCCAGGCCGGACGCAATCGCCGCGCCGATGACGCCCCTGTGAAGAGGGAAGATAAACAGCCAATCCAGAAAGATGTTGGCCGCCGCGCCGGCGCACATACCCGCAAAGGAAAGGCCCGGAGCGCCGTCGTTTCTGACGAAGACGGAAAGGCAGGCGCTCATGAGCATGGGAACGGAAAAGGCCGAATAGTAGAATAGATACTGCGCCGCCATTTCCCGCATCTCCGCGCTCAGCCCTCTTGCGCCGCTCAGGTCGACGATCTGTTGAGGGAAGGCCATGCCCACGGCCATGAGAAGGGCAGAGAGCAGCGCGGTCAGGGAAAGGGCAGTCATAAAGACATGGTTCGCGCCCTCCTGATCGCCACGCCCCATCCGAATCGCAACGATCGTCGCGCTGCCCATGGGGAATATGGCGGCGACGGCGACAACCAGCGTGATGAACGGGACGCTGATGTTGACGGCGCCCAGCGCGGCGGAGCCGACGCCCCGGCCGACAAAAAAGCCGTCGACGACATTGTAGAGATAGGTTGCGAACAGGCCCCCACGGCGGGGAGGATGTAACCGAGCAGGGATTTTGTTCTTGCGCTCATAATGATGCCTCCAATCATGCGGCGGGATAGGCCCATTTCGCTTTACCCCGGCGCAAAAAGAAAAGCGGGATAAAACCCGGAATGGTCTTATCCCACTTCAACAATCTGATTTGATTGCAAGTCCTCTGACAAGCAGCATGATGATAGCATGAGCTTTTTTCAATGTCAACCCGCTCAAGGAAACGGAGGAGCGCGCATTTTCGAGCCCTGATAAGGAATGCGGTTTGGGAAAGGGAGCGCGCGAAAAGCAAAGCCTCAGATACGGTTTATTACAGCTTGTTGATTTTGTCTTGGGTCCGAATGGTTTTCACGAGCTGATAAATAAAG
>CAZKRQ010000006.1:0-18982 GCA_964555125.1 uncultured Oscillospiraceae bacterium | reverse complement strand
AGATAGTCGCGATCCGCGCTGTCCAGCAGAAACAGGCTGTGCGGATAGGGGCGCGCGCCGATCCTGGAGCGCTCGTTCTGCGCGGTAATGCCGCGCCCCGTAGAGCGGATCAGCTCGAGCGCCCGCACGATCCGCTTGGCGTTGTTGGGATGCAGCGCGGCGGCGCTCTCCGGGTCGGTTTGCGCGATCTCGTCGATCAGCGCCCGGCCGCCCCGCCGGGCATATTCCTCATACAGCGCGTCGCGCAGCGCCGGGTCGGTCCGCTCCGATTCAAATCGGGCGTCGGCCAGCAGCGAGCTGATATAGAGCCCCGTGCCGCCGCAGAGGACCGGCGTCTTCCCCCGCGCCGCGACCGCTTCGATCTCCCGCGCCGCGTCCGTGCAATAGTCGAAAACGCTGTAGGGCGCGGCCGGGTCCGCGAAGCCGAACAGGTGGTGCGGCACGGCGGCGAGCTCGTCCCCGTCGGGGCGCGCCGTCCCGATTCTCAGTACAGCGTAGATCTGCATCGAGTCCGCGCAGATGATTTCGCCGTCCACCCGCTTCGCCGCCTCGATCGCGACGGCGGTCTTTCCGCTCGCGGTCGGCCCGGTGACCACAAGCACGCGGGGGCGCGCCGCTTCATGCTCTGCCAAACTGCTTCTCAATCTCCTTTTTTGTCAGAGTTATATACACCGGCCTGCCGTGCGGGCAGTACTTGGGGATTTTGCTCGTCAGAATGTCGTTCACCAGCGCGATCAGCTCCTCGTCGGAGGAACGGTGCCCCGCCTTGATCGCGGCGCGGCAGGCGCAGGAGTGCAGCAGCCATTCGCGGCTGCCGGTCGTCATATCCTGCGAGCCCTCGGCGAGCCGGCGCACGATCTCGGTGACCGCGTCGCGTACGCCGCCGAGCGCGAGATAGGTCGGCGCCTCGCGCACCGCCAGCTCGCCCTCGCCGAAATCCTCCGCGACAAAACCGATTTTTTCAAGGCACTGCGCGTTTTCCAGCGCCGCCTGCTGCTCTTCCAGAGAAACCGGGACGATCACCGGCTCAAGGAGTATCTGCCGCTCGCAAACGCCGCCGTTCTGCTCGCTGATCTGCTCGAACAGAATGCGCTCGTGCGCCGCGTGCTTGTCGATGAGCAGCATTTCGCCGCCCACCTGTGCGACGATATAGGTCTCGAACACCTCGCCCACAAACCGCGCCGCGGGCGCGGCGCTCTGCGGCGGCAGCGCGGCGGGCTCCGCGATCTCGCTGAGCTCGGCCATCCGGTCAAAACCGGTCTGATAGCCCTCGCCGTCCTGCCGCAGAGGAAGATCGCGGTATCGCGGCGGGCTTTCCGGCGCATCCGCCTCAAAGCCGACAATGGGGTTGAAGGAGCCGTGCGGCCCGCTGTCCGGCGGCAGCTGCGCGGCGGCTGCGTCCTGCCTCCCGGCGGGGCGGGTTTGCGGCGGCCGCGGCGGCGTCACCTCGATGTCCAGCAGAGCGCTGCGGTAGGGCCGGCGCGGCGGCGCGGCCGCCGCACGCTCCGAAGTGGAATCGCGGCGCGGCGTCTCGTCCACCCCGCCCGCCATATCCTCCCCGGCCGTTTGGGTCTCGGGGGGCGGGGCGTTTTCGCCCTGAAAGCGCCTGTGGAACTCGGCGGCGTCCACCGTTTGAAACCGCTCGCCCTGCGGCACAACGGCGCGGCTCACCGCCTCGTGCAGCGCGAGCTTGACCGCCGCATAGACCGCCGAGGTCACCTCCCGCTCGCTGCGAAAGCGCACCTCGGTCTTGGCCGGGTGCACGTTGATGTCGACATCCTCACAGGGCAGCTCGATGTTGAGCACAAAGGCGGGGTGCCGGCCCGCCATGACGAGGTTCTTGCACGCCTCCTCGGCGGCCGCGCAGACACTGCGCGATTTGACAAAGCGGTTGTTGACAAAGGTATATTGCAGGCTGCGGCTGGGCCTCGCGAGCTTCGGCTCGCAGATCAGGCCGCGCACCAGCACCCGGGTGTCGGCGGGCCGAACCTCGATGAGGGTGCCCGAGATCTCGCGCGGCAGCACGCAGAACGCGGCGGAGCGCAGCGCGCCGTCTCCCGGCGTGGAAAGGGTCGTTTTCCCATCCCGGATCAGCCGGAACGCCACCTCCGGGTGAGAGAGCGCGAGCTGGCCCACGACCGAGGCGGCCGCGTTGCCCTCGTGCACATCCTTTTTGAGGAATTTCATCCGCGCCGGCGTGTTGTAAAAGAGGTCGGCGACGCTGATGGTCGTGCCGTCGGGCGCGCCGGTCTCGCTGCGGCCGGTCTCCTCACCGCCCTCGATGCGATAGTCGGCGGCGACTTCCTCCTGCGCCGTTTTGGTGACAAGGCGCACCCGCGCAACGGCGCAGATCGCCGCGAGCGCCTCGCCGCGAAAGCCGAGGGTGTGAATCCCGTCCAGGTCGTCCGCGGCGCTGATCTTGCTCGTCGCGTGCCGCAGAAACGCGGTGGGGACCTCCTCGCGGGGGATGCCGCACCCGTTGTCGGTCACGCGGATGAGCTCGAGCCCGCCGCGGCGCAGCTCGAGTTCAACGCTCGTCGCGCCCGCGTCTATGGCGTTCTCGACGAGCTCCTTGACGACCGAGGCGGGCCGCTCGACGACCTCGCCCGCCGCAATGAGCTCGCAGACGCTTTTTTCCAGCACTTTGATCGGCATTTGGTTTCTCCGTCCGTTCCGGCGCGCGGGCATCGATCGTGCCACGGCGCGCCGCGCAAAGCCTGCGATCCACAGGCGCGCTTTGAGCGAGGATCGCTTTCCCCGCTCGATTCCCGGCTTCCCTGTCTCCCCCTGCCGGCCGTCTGCCGGCCCTTCCGGCGCGGTCTGCCGCAAAACCCGGCGGCGCTTATCCTACCGGGTATATGCGAAGCGGATCGCCCCGCCGCCGGGCCAGGCGGATCGTCCTTCAGACCTTTTCTGTCTGCTGCGCGAGCTTCTTGAGCTCGTCCAGCTTGACCATCGCCTCGACGGGGGTCAGCAGTTCGGGATTCACGCCCCGCAGCGCGGTGCGCAGCGCGTCGTCGCGCGCGGCGCGCTCCTCGCGCGGCGCGCTGCTGCGGCGCTGCCGGGGCGTGCCGCCCTCCTTCTGCTCGATCGCGGCGAGCACCTGCTTGGCGCGCTCGATCGTCGCCGCGGGGATGCCGGCGAGCTTGGCGACCTCGATGCCGTAGCTCTCGTCGGCCGGGCCCTCGACGATGCGGCGCAGAAAGGTCACGTCGTCTCCCCTTTTGATCACCGCAATGTTGTAGTTTTTTACATTCCCGAACTGCTCGTCCATATCCGTCAGCTCGTGGTAGTGGGTTGCGAACATCGTTTTCGCGCCGATCCCCTTCGGGCCGCAGATCGCCTCCACCACGGCGCGCGCGATGCTCATGCCGTCAAAGGTGGAGGTGCCGCGGCCGATCTCGTCGAGCACGACGAGGCTCCTCTGGGTCGCTCCGTTGAGGATTTCGGCGACCTCCTTCATCTCGACCATGAAGGTCGAATCGCCGGCGAACAGGTCGTCCGACGCGCCCACCCGGGTGAAGATCGCGTCCACAACGCCGATATGCGCGCTCTGCGCGGGCACAAAGCTGCCCATCTGCGCGAGCAGAACAATGACGGCGGTCTGGCGCATATAAGTGGATTTGCCCGCCATATTGGGGCCCGTGATGATATTGACAAGGTTTTTGCCGTTGTCGAGCCGGGTGTCGTTGGGCACGAACAGCTCGCCGGACAGCACCCGCTCCACAACCGGGTGGCGGCCGTTGTGAATCTCGATCACCGGGGAATCGTCGACAACCGGCTTGCAGTAGTTGTATTCCCGCGCAACCGTCGCGAGGCCACACAGGGTGTCGATGGCCGCGACGGCGCAGGCCGTCGCCTGCACCCGCTTCAGATTCTCCTCGACAAAGGCGGCGAGCTCCTCAAACAGCTGGCGCTCGAGCAGATTGAGACGGTCGTTGGCGCTCAGGATGCGGGTTTCCAGATCCTTGAGCTCCTGCGTGATATACCGCTCCCCCGTGGCGAGGGTCTGCTTTCGTATAAAGCTGTCGGGCACGGGCGCCGTGTTCGAGCGCGAGACCTCGATATAATACCCGAACACGCGGTTATAGCCGACCTTCAGGTTTTTGATCCCCGTCTCGCTTTTGAGCGACGCCTCCATGCGCGCGAGCACCGATTTGGAATCGCGCACCAGCTCCCGCAGCTCGTCGACCTCGGGGTGGAAGCCCGCCCGTATGTAGCCGCCGTCCTTGAGAAGCGCGGGCGGCTCCTCGGCGATCGTCCGCTCGACGCGCTCCCGCAGGTCGTCGAGCGGGTCCAGACCGTCCCGCAGGACGCAGAGCAGCGGCGTCTGCGCCTGCGCAAGCATCGCCTTGATCTCGGCGACCCGGCGGCTCGTCGCGCCCAGCGAGACAAAATCCCGCGGGGTACAGCTTCGATAGAGCACCCGGGTCATCAGCCGCTCGATGTCAAACACCCCCGCGAGCAGATCGGCGAGCTGCACCGACAGGATCGTGTTGTCGCGCAGCTCCTCCACCGCGTCGAGCCGGCGATTGATGCGGTCCGCGTCGAGCAGCGGCTTCTCCAGCCAGCTGCGCAGCATCCGCTTGCCCATCGCCGTTCTGTTTTTATCGATGACCCACAGCAGGCTGCCTCGGCGCTCGTCCGTGCGCATCGTCGCCGTCAGCTCGAGGTTGCGGCGGCAGGAGGCGGACAGCGCGAGAAACTCCGCCGGGCGGTAGACCTCCAGGGTGGCCAGCCGGTGCGCGCCGTGGAACTGCGTCTCCGCGAGATAGCGGATAAGGGCGCCGAGCGCGCGCACCCCTCGGCCCGCGCGAAGCCCGGTGAGCGGCTGCGTCCTGTTCGCGTCGAAATACTGCGCGATCTCGCTCTTGGCGCGCTCCATCGAGAAATAGTCGCCGTAAAGGGTGGAGGGCTTGAGCCCCATGCTGCCGCGCGCATAGTCCGTCAGCGCCTTGTCGGCGCAGACCGCGTCGTTGCAGATCATCTCGCTCGGCGCAAAGCGGGAGAGCTCGTTGACCACCGTCGCGGCATTGCGCCCCGTTTCGGTCACATAGGCCGCGCCGGTCGAGATGTCGGCGAAGCACAGGCCGAAGCCGCCCTCCTCCTCGAGCACACAGCAGATATAGTTATTTTTGCCCTCGCTGAGCATATTGTCCTGCGTGACGGTGCCGGGTGTGACGACCCGGATGATCTGCCGCTTGA
Organism: uncultured Oscillospiraceae bacterium; assembly: GCA_964555125.1. Classification (GTDB taxonomy): domain Bacteria; phylum Bacillota; class Clostridia; order Oscillospirales; family Ruminococcaceae; genus CAZKRQ01. The sequence goes on along the minus strand of CAZKRQ010000006.1, from coordinate 13,777 downwards.
CGATGCCCTTCGCGAGCGCGGGGTCCTCCATCTGCTCGCAGATCGCGACCTTATAGCCCTTGGCGATGAGGCGCGCGACATAGTTTTCATAGCTGTGAAACGGCACGCCGCACATCGGCGCGCGCTCCGGCAGGCCGCAATCCCGCCCCGTCAGCACCAGCTCCAGCTCTCTCGACGCGGTGACGGCATCGTCGAAAAACATCTCGTAAAAATCCCCGAGACGGTAGAACAGGAGCTTATCCATATTTTTATTTTTGATCTCGAGATACTGCCGCATCATGGGCGACAGCTTTGCCGTGACGGCGGGGAAGGCCATGCGCAGCTACCTCCGCTGAAAATGCGGGCCGCAAAAGCCCGTGACGGCATACGCCGCCGGAATTCTCAAACAGGCGCGGACGCCGGGGCTCAGCCGCAGCCGCCGCAGGTCGAGCAATCGTGGGTGCAATCGCTGGGCTCCTCGATTTCATCGGGGTCGGAGCCGTTGGTCGTGCCGACGATGATGGCCTGAATATAGTTGACGAGCTTATCCAGCTCCCCCTTCGCCTCATAATAGTCGGTCATGCCCTTGTTCGCGGTGATCGCGTCGTAGGCCTCCTGCACCTCCTTGTTGAAGATCTCGACCTTGGCGCTGTCGCTCGTCTCCTTGCTGAGCTCGGCGTTGAGGTTAAACCGCGCCAGATTAAAGCGCCCGATCTGATCCTGCAACTCCTTGTTCACGGCGTTATTCTCGCGCGCGGTCTTGACGGCGACATAGCGCTCGTCCATCTGAATCGCCCGCGCGAGCGCGCGGGTCATGGCGATGATCTTGTCATTGTCCTGCATGGTTTCGATCCTTTCTGATAAAAAAGATTGTATGCCTCATTTTAGTATGCGCAGTTTTCAGCTCTGCACCACGCCAAACAGCCGCTTGCGCGCGCGGCCGGTGACCCGCACGGCGCAGAATTCCCGCAGCGCGCAGTCGCCCTCGACCGTCACGGCGGTGTTGTCATCCAGGCGCGCCTCGGTGCGCCCGTCGGGCAGCCGCTCGACGGCGAGCGCGCGGAAGGTTTTGCCCACAAGGGCGTTTTCCTGCCGCTCAGTGATTTCCTCCTGCAGGGCGACCAGCTCGTTCAGCCACGCGGCCTTGGTCTCGTGCGGCATCTCGTCGGGCATCGCGGCCGCTCGGGTCCCCTCCCTTTTGGAGTAGATAAAGGTGAACAGCGAGCGGAACCCGACCTCCCGCACGAGGACGGCGGTCGCCTCAAAATCCGCGCGGGTCTCGCCGGGGAAGCCGACGATGATGTCGCTCGTGAAGCTGACGCCGGGAATCCTTGCGCGCGCGGTCTCGATCAGCCGCCGGTAGTCGCCGGCGGTATAGCGCCGGTTCATCTCCCGCAGGATGCGGTCCGACCCGGACTGCACCGGCAGATGGATCTGACGGCTGACCTTCTCACAGTCGGCGATCGCGTCGAACAGCGCGGGCGTCGCGTCCTTGGGATGGCTCGTCATAAAGCGAAGCGTAAAGTCGCCCGGCAGGTCGTTGCACATCCGCAGCAGCCGCGCAAAATCGATCTCCTCCGCGAGCCCCCGCCCGTATGAATTGACGTTCTGCCCGAGCAGCATCACGTCCTTATAGCCGCTCTCCACGGCGCGGCGCAGCTCGGCGAGGATCTCGGCGCTCGCGCGGCTGCGCTCCCGCCCGCGCACCAGCGGCACCACGCAGTAGGTGCAGAAGTTGTTGCAGCCGTACATCACCGGGATGTAGGCGCGAAAGCCCTGGTCGCGGCGAATCGGCAGGTTTTCCTCAATGGCGTATTCATCGGCCGTCCCGGCCACAACGGTCCCGTTCGTCTCCAGGTGCGCGGCCAGCGCGTCCGGCAGCGCGGCGAGGCGGTTGGTGTTGAAGATCACGTCGACGTAAGGATAGCTCGCGCGCAGCTTCTGCGCGATATGGGGCTGCTGCACCATGCACCCGCCGACCGCGATGATCAGGCCCGGCCTGGCCCTCTTGAACTTTTTGAGCTCGCCGACATGGCCGAATACCCGGTCCTCCGCGTGCCCGCGCACCGCGCAGGTGTTGAAGACGATGAGGTCGGCGTCGTCGGGGCCCGCCGTCATATCATAGCCGCACGCCGTCAGGATACCCGCGATGCGCTCGGAGTCGCTGACGTTCTGCTGGCAGCCGAAGGTGCGGATATAACAGCGCTGCACCCCGCCGCGCCGCCGCAGCAGCGCGCGCAGGCGCGCCACACCGCCGGGCAGATCAAACGCAGTCCGATTGTCCCTGCTCTCTATTGGCCCCACCTCCGCACACTGGAATTCAGCTTATTATATCATATTTCTACAAATGAAGCAAAGGCGCGCGAAAAGAGTTTTCGCGCGCCTTGATCTCGTTCGGAAGCCGCCGGCCGCGCCGGGGTCATCCCGCAAAAGAGCCTTCGCCTTAAGCCGCGGGCGAAGCGGGCCGGCCATCGATCGTCCGGCCGCCGCGCAGCGGCTTTTGCCGGAAGGCCCGGCGTCCGCTTACGGGCGGCAGGGCGCGGGCGAAAAGCGTTCGATCTGTCTTAAAACGTCCGCCTGCATCAGGCTCCCCCTCGGCCGGAGGCCTTGCCCTCCTCCTACAGCACCTTTTTGAGGAATTGCCCCGTATAGCTCGCCTCGCACGCGGCGACCTGCTCCGGCGTGCCGGTCGCGACAACCGTGCCGCCGCCGTCGCCGCCCTCGGGGCCGAGATCGATAATATGGTCGGCCGTTTTGATCACGTCGAGGTTGTGCTCGATGACGACGACGGTGTTGCCCGCGTCCACCAGCTTTTGCAGCACTTTGATGAGCTTTTTGACGTCCGACGTGTGCAGGCCGGTCGTCGGCTCGTCGAGCACATAGACCGTCTGCCCTGTGCCGCGGCGCGAGAGCTCGCAGGCCAGCTTGACCCGCTGCGCCTCGCCGCCCGACAATGTCGTCGACGACTGGCCCAGCTTGACATACCCCAGCCCGACGTCCTGCAGCGTTTTGAGCTTGCGCTCCAGCTTGGGAAAATGCTCGAAAAAGCCGTAGGCCTCGTCGACCGTCATCTCGAGCACCTCATAGATCGATTTGCCCTTAAATTTGACCTCGAGCGTCTCGCGGTTATACCGCTTGCCCTTGCATACTTCGCAGGGCACGTAGATGTCGGGCAGAAAATGCATCTCGATCTTGACGATGCCGTCCCCCTGGCAGGATTCGCAGCGCCCGCCCTTGACGTTGAAGGAAAACCGGCCGGGCCCGAAGCCGTGCATCTTCGCGTCGTTGGTCTGGGCGAACACCTCGCGAATCAGGGTGAAAAGGCCGGTGTAGGTCGCGGGGTTGCTGCGCGGCGTGCGCCCGATCGGCGACTGGTCGATCCCGATGACCTTGTCGACAAACTCGAGGCCGCGCAGCTCGTCGAATCTCCCCGGCTTGCTCTTCGCGCCGTTGAGGTCGGCGGCGAGCTTTTTATAAAAAATCTCATTGACCAGCGAGCTCTTTCCCGAGCCCGAAACGCCGGTGACCGCGATCAGGCAGCCGAGCGGGAAATCGACCGTGACGTTTTTCAGGTTGTTCTCTCTCGCGCCCACAACCGTCAGACTGTTCCCGTTGCCGGGGCGGCGCGTTTTCGGCACCTCGATCTTCTTTCTCCCGGACAGATATTGCCCCGTCAGGGAATCCTTCGATTTCAGGATTTCGGGCACCGTGCCGCTGAAAACGATGTGGCCGCCCGCCGTGCCGGCGCCGGGGCCGACGTCGACGATCCAGTCCGCGGCGCGCATGGTGTCCTCGTCGTGCTCCACGACCACCACGGTGTTGCCGAGGTCGCGCAGATGGCGCAATGTTCCGATGAGCTTTTCGTTGTCCCTCTGGTGCAGGCCGATGCTCGGCTCGTCGAGAATATACAGCACGCCCATCAGCGACGAGCCGATCTGGGTCGCGAGACGGATGCGCTGGCTCTCGCCGCCCGACAGCGTCGCGGCGGAGCGGGAGAGGTTGAGATAGCTCAGGCCGACGTTGTTGAGAAAGCCGAGCCGATCCAGAATCTCTTTGATAATCCGCTCGCCGATCATCGCGTCCCGCGCGCTCAGCTCGAGGTGTTCAAACCAGTCGAGCGCGTCCCGGATCGACTTGGCGCAGACCTCCATGATGTTGAGCCCGCCGACCGTGACGGCGAGCGAGGTCGGTTTCAGCCGCTGCCCGTGGCATTCGGGGCACTCGACCTCGCTCATATAGCTCTGGATCTCCTCGCGCGCCCAGTCGCTCGTCGTCTCGCTGAACCGCCGCTCGAGATTGGTCACGACCCCCTCGAACTCCCCTTTATAGCTCGCGGAGCCGAACTCGTTCTCCCGCCTGAGCTCGAGAAGCTCGCCCCTTGTTCCGTACAGGATGACGTCGAGCGCCTTTTTCGGCAGCTCCCTGACCGGGACGTCGAGCGAAAAGCCGTATTTTTTCGCGAGCGCGTCGAAATACATCTTGCTGATGCTGCCGTCGTAATAGCTCCAGCCGCTCGCGTGGACCGCGCCCTCGCGGATGGTCAGATTGGGGTTTGGGATCACCAGCTCGGGGTCCACCTTGAGGAAGGTGCCCAGCCCGGTGCACTTGGGGCAGGCGCCGAACGGGTTGTTGAACGAGAACATCCGCGGCGCGAGCTCCTCGACGCTGACCCCGTGCTCGGGGCAGGCGTAGCTCTGGGAAAAGAGCATGTCCTCCCCGTCGATCACATTGATCATCACGGTGCCGCCGGTCAGCGCGGTCGCCGTCTCGATCGAGTCGGCGAGGCGGGACTCGATGTCGGGGCCGATCACGAGCCGGTCGACCACGATCTCGATATTGTGTTTTTTGTTTTTTTCCAGGCTGATCTTTTCGGTCAGATCGTAGAGAATGCCGTCGGCCCGCACCCGCGCAAACCCGGCGCGCGCGGCGGCCTCGAACTCCTTCTGGTGCTCGCCCTTGCGCCCGCGCACGACGGGGGCCATCACCTGAAACCGCGTCCCCTCGGGCAGCGCCAGAACGGCGTCGACCATCTGATCGACGCTCTGCTGCTTGATCTCCCGCCCGCAGACCGGGCAGTGCGGCACACCGATGCGCGCATACAGCAGCCGCAGATAGTCGTAGATCTCGGTCACCGTGCCGACCGTCGAGCGCGGGTTCTTCGAGGTCGTCTTCTGGTCGATCGAAATCGCGGGCGACAGGCCCTCGATGCTGTCGACGTCGGGCTTGTCCATCTGCCCGAGGAACATCCTCGCGTAGGACGACAGGCTCTCGATATAGCGCCGCTGGCCGTCCGCGTAGATCGTGTCGAAGGCGAGCGAGCTCTTGCCCGAGCCCGAAATGCCGGTCATGACGATGAGCCGGTCGCGCGGGATGGTCAGATCGACATTTTTGAGATTGTGCTCCCGCGCGCCCCGAATAACAATGGAATCGTTCCCCAATTTTGTCCCTGTCCTTTCTCTTTCCGGCGGTTTTACGGCCGGGCTCCGCCGTCCAAATCCCGCTCCAGCGTTTCAAAACGCCGTCTGTATAAACCGCTTCCGTCCGGCCTGAGACCCGGGCATGGGCCGTGACGGCCTCGGGAGCCGCGTCGCGCAAAGCGCGCGAGCACAGCGCCGACATCCGGCCCCTCGCCTGCGCCCCCTTGCCGGCGCTATCTCTGCTTTTGCAGCTGTTGGATGCGGTCGCGCAGCTCGGCGGCGTACTCGAACTCGAGCAGCTGCGCCGCGTGCTTCATCTCTTTGGTCAGGCGCCTGATGAGCTCCTCCCGCTCCGCGCGGCTGAGCTTTCTGTCCTGTTTTTTGTCCCCGCGCTCCCTGCCCGAAATCTCGAGCACCTCGCGCACCTGCTTGACGATCGTTTTGGGCACGATGCCGTGCTCCTCGTTGTATTTCTGCTGGATGGCGCGGCGGCGCTCGGTCTCGACGATCGCGTTCTCCATGCTGGGCGTGACCGTGTTGGCGTACATGATGACCTGCCCGTGCTCGTTGCGCGCCGCGCGGCCCACCGTCTGGATGAGCGAGGTCTCGCTGCGCAGAAAGCCCTCCTTGTCCGCGTCGAGGATCGCGACCAGAGAGACCTCGGGAATGTCGAGGCCCTCGCGCAGCAGGTTGATGCCGACGAGCACGTCGAATTCGCCCAGGCGGAGATCCCGCACGATCTCCATGCGCTCGACGGTGTCGATGTCATAGTGCATATAGCGCACCCTGACGCCGTGCTGCTCGAGATAGTCGGTCAGGTCCTCCGCCATCTTTTTGGTCAGCGTCGTGACGAGCACCCGCTCGTTTCTTTCGGCGCGGCGGTTGATCTCCGAGAGGAGGTCGTCGATCTGCCCCTCGGTCGGCTTGACAATGATTTCCGGGTCAACCAGCCCTGTCGGGCGGATCACCTGCTCGACGATCTGCGCCGCGTGCTCCCGCTCAAAGGGGCCGGGGGTCGCGCTCGTATAGATCACCTGGTGGATATGGCCGTAGAATTCGTCGAATTGCAGGGGCCGGTTGTCGAACGCCGACGGCAGGCGGAAGCCGAAATCGACGAGGTTTTTCTTGCGCGCGTAGTCGCCGCCGAACATGCCCCGCACCTGCGGCAGCATCACATGGCTCTCGTCCACAAACATGAGAAAATCGTCGGGGAAGTAGTCGAGCAGTGTGCAGGGCATACTGCCCGGCTCCCGGCCGGAGAGCACCCGCGAATAGTTCTCGATGCCCTTGCACATGCCGATCTCCGCGAGCATCTCCATGTCGTACATCGTGCGCTCGGCGATGCGCTGCGCCTCGATCAGCTTGCCCTGCGCGCGGAAAAATTCGACCCGCTCGTCCATCTCCTTGCGGAGCTCGCCGAGCTTTTCCATCATGATCTCGTGCGGGATAATATAATGCGAGGCGGGATAGATCGCGACATGCCCGAGCGTGTTGATCCGCTCGCCCGTCACGACGTTGATCTCGCTGATGCGGTCGATCACATCCCCGAAGAACTCGACCCGAACCGCCTTGTCCGTGCTGTAGGCCGGGTAGACCTCGACGACGTCGCCCCGCACGCGAAAGCGGTTCCTCTCGAACGCGAGGTCGTTTCGCTCATACTGGATCTCAACCAGCTTTTTGAGCAGGGCGTCCCGCGCATAGGACATATCGGGCCGCAGCGAGATCACGCTGTTGCGATAGTCGATCGGGCTGCCCAGGGTATAAATACAGGAGACCGACGCGACGATGATGACGTCCCTGCGCTCGGAGAGCGCCGACGTCGCCGAATGCCGCAGCTTCTCGATCTCGTCGTTGATGGCGCTGTCCTTCTCGATGTACGTGTCGGTGTTGGGGATATACGCCTCGGGCTGGTAATAATCGTAGTAGCTGACAAAATACTCGACCGCGTTGTGCGGAAAGAATTCCTTGAATTCGGAGCACAGCTGCGCCGCCAGCGTCTTGTTGTGGGCGAGCACCAGCGTCGGCCGCTGCACCTGCTCGATGATATTCGCCATGGTGAAGGTCTTGCCCGAGCCGGTCACGCCCATCAGCGCCTGCTCGCGGTAGCCCTTGCGCACGCCCGCAACGAGCTGCGCGATCGCCTCGGGCTGGTCGCCGGTCGGCTTATATTCAGACACCAGCTTAAATCTCCCCTGGCTCTCCGTTTCCATCGCCTGCGCCCTCCTCTCCGCCGGGTTTTTCACCCGTTTAGCTTGCCCCGTTTTGCTTCTGCCTATCGATTATAGCACACTTTTTTCGCCTTTTCAGCACTTTTTAAAATATATGTTCTTTCGCACAAAAGAGTTGCCCTCTCCCCCTCAAAAACCCGTCAAATGAACGGGACAGGCTACAGCTCGATCCAGTAAAACAGGATTTCGCGCCCGTCCGCATCGCCGGCGGTGCGCGCGAGGCGGCCCGCACAGCCCTCGATCACCCTGCGCGAGGGAATATTGTCCGCGTAGCAGGCGAGCAGCGCCCGCTTCAGCCCGACCGCCTTCGCGTGGCCGAGCGCGAGCCGCAGTATTTCCGCGCCGTAGCCCCGCCCTCTCTGCGAGGGGCGCACGCCATAGCCGATGTTTCCGCCGTAATTCTTCAGAAAATCATTGAGCGTATGGCGTATGTCCGCCATGCCGACAATGCGCCCGTCGCAGCTGCGCACCACAAAAAAGGTATCGGCCACGACCCAATCCGGCCGCGCGGTTTCGGCGCGCTCGTTATCCCGCACCAGCGCGAGCCATTCCTCATAATCCATTTTGTCGAGCAGCGCGCTGCCGTGCAGCTCATATTCTCCGCACTGCCAATGCTCCCGCTTATACGCCTCTGCCGCGGCACGCATCGCCGCCGTGGGCCGCGCCAACCGCAGCGCGCCGCGCGCCTTCTCCCGCGCCGTCACGTCATCTCCTGCTTCATGTTGTAGATGACGCCCGCGTCCGCGAGCGAGATCGCCGCGCGCTCGCCGACAATGACGTGGTCCGAAAGCGGGACCTCGATATAGGAGAGCGCCTGCATGACGGTGCGGGTCGCCGCAAGGTCCTCGTCGGAGGGCATCGCCGCGCCGCCCGGGTGGTTGTGCGCGAGAATCACCGACGCCGCCTTGGAAAGGGTCGCGGCCTCGACCACCCTGCGCACCGAGATATGGGTCGCGCCGACCGTGCCGCGGGAGAGCTCAAAGCGGTTGATGAGCTTCATCTTCGCGTCAAAGCAGAGGATATAGGCGACCTCCTGCGTCTCGCCCGCAAAAAGCGACTGCGCGTATCGCAGCACGGCGCCCGAACTGGTGGCGACAAAGCCCCTGCTGTATTTCTGCGCCTCGTAATAGGCGAAGCACTCGAACACCAGCTTGAGATGGGTCGCCGTCCTCTCCCCGACGCCCTCCACCTCCAGCAGGGCCAGCCGGTCGGCCTCCATCACCTTGTCAAAGCTGCCGAAGCGGCGCAGCAGACGGTGCGCGAGCGCGTTGACGTCCCGCCGGGGGATCGTGCAGGTCAAAAGCAGCTCGAGCACGCTGTGCGGCTCCATATTTTTAAGGCCCTCGTTGAGAAAGCGGGCGCGCAGGCGCTCGCGGTGTCCGTCGTGAATCGAATCCATATCTGCCCTCAACATCTTCGTTGCTATGAGTATAGCATATTTTTCGCCATTGTGGCAGAGTGTTTGACGCGCGCGGGCCGCAGGGGTATACTGAAGCTGCGCGCCGCGCGGCGCGACAAACCCGAAAGAGAACTCTTTTTTATGAAAAGCTTCACCGTCGCGGCGGCGGATCAGGGCGTGCGGCTCAACCGCTATCTTGCGCGGCGCGTGCCCGCGCTGCCGCTCAGCCTGCTGTATAAATATCTGCGCACCAAGCGCATCAAGCGCAACGGCAAGCGCTGCGATGCCTCCGACCGGCTGTGCGCCGGCGACCTGCTCGAGCTGTATATCCCCGACGAATTTTTTGCCGCCGGGCAAAAAAGGCCGGATTTTCTCCGGGCCTCCCGCGCGCTCGAGCTCCTCTATGAGGATGCGAATCTCGCGGTGCTCTGGAAGCCCGCCGGCCTGCTGGCCCACGAGGACAAAACCGGCCCCGGCGACACGCTGGTCAACCGCTTTCTGCGCCATCTCTATGAGGCGGGTGAATATGAGCCGGGCGTCTCCGCCTTTACCCCGGCGCTGTGCAACCGCATCGACCGCGGCACCGAGGGCCTCGTGCTGGCCGCGAAAAACGCGGCGGCGGCCTCGGCGCTCGGCGCGCTGATCCGCGGCCGGCGCGTCGGCAAAACCTATCTCTGCGTCACCACCGCGCAGCCGCCGCCCGACGGCGTCTACCGCGCGTTTCTCGAGAAGGACGAGGCGGCCAACCGGGCGACGGTGAAAAAAGCGCCGTTCGGCGCGGCCAGGGAGATCGTGACCGGCTTTCGCACCCTCTGCGCGCGCGGCGGGCTCTATCTCGTCGAGGCCGAGCTGTTCACCGGGCGCAGCCATCAGATCCGCGCGCACCTCGCGTTTTTGGGCGCGCCGCTGCTCGGCGACCTCAAATACGGCGACCGGGCGCTCTGCCGCAAATTCGGCGAAAGCCGCCAGCTGCTGTGCGCCTACGCGCTTGAGCTGCGGCCGGACCCGGAGCAGGACGCATTTCTCGCCTATCTGGCGGGGCGGCGGTTCGTCCGCGGCGAGGTTGATTTTGTCGCGCGCTACTTTCCCGGCTATACGCCGCCCGCGCGCTGAGCGGCCGGCCCTCGCTTTGTTCAGTTTGCCCCGCCGCGCGCGGCGGGACAGCGCTCCTTTTTGGTGAAAACTGCCTTTGCAAAAAACGAAAATACCCTCTATACTATGGATTGGGAACCGCGCGCAGGCGGGGTTCCCGCCTGACAATTGATCTTTCCCCGATCGGTTCGGGGAAAACAAGCCTGAATGCGTGTGGCGTAAAGCGTAAATCCAGCTTTGCGGCCCACGTATTTTTTTGTGCCCCGCAAAGCTGCCGCCTAAGGCCGGAGCCCTTCCGGCCGGGAATACGGAGGATCGCGCCGCCGCGCGCTTCGCATCCAACAAAAAACGCAAATCGGAGGGCACAGAATTGGAAACAAAAGCAAACACATTTCTTGAAACCGAAAAGCTTGGCGCGCTGATGCGAAGGTATGCGATTCCCTGTATCATCTCCCTGCTGGTCGCCGCGCTTTACAACATCGTCGACCAGATTTTTATCGCCAACGCGGTCTATCTCGGCTCGAACGGAAACGCGGCGAACACCGTCGTCTTTCCGCTGACCGTGATCGCGCTCGCGATCGCCGTCATGATCGGGGACGGCTGCTGCACCGCCGTCAGCCTCAATCTCGGCGCGGGCCGCCGCGAGGACGCGCACCGCAGCGTCGGCAACGCGGTGGCTCTCTGCGTCGCGGTCAGCCTCGTTCTGACCGCCGTCTATCTGATTTTCAGCGACGGCCTCCTCACCTTCTTTGGCGGGCAGCTCAGCGCGGAAACCTTCGCGCTCTCGCGGGAATACTTCTTCTGGATTACCCTCGGCATCCCCTTTTACATGCTCGGCCAGGCGCTCAACCCGATCATCCGCTCGGACGGCAGCCCGAAGTTCGCTATGGTCTCGACCCTGGCGGGCGCCGTCGCCAATATCATCCTCGACCCCGTCTTTATCTTTGTCTTTAAATGGGGCATGATGGGCGCGGCGGTCGCGACGGTCGCCGGTCAGGTGCTCACCGCCGCGCTGTCCGTTTTCTATCTGTGCCGCCGCATGAAGGCGGTCAGGCTCGAGCGCGGCAGCTTCGCGTTCAACGGCGCTCTGACCGGCCGCTTCCTGGCGCTGGGCGTTTGCAGCTTTCTCTCCCAGATTTCGCTTGTCGCGGCCATGGCGGCGATCAACAATATGGTGCGCCGGTACGGCGCGCTCGACCCCGTATTCGGCCAGCCGCAATACGCGCAGATCCCGATGGCGGTCGTCGGCATCGTCATGAAATTTTTCCAGATCGTCATCTCGATCGCCGTCGGCCTCGCGGCGGGCTGCATCCCCATCGCCGGCTACAACATCGGCGCGAAGCGCTATGACCGCGCGAAAAAGCTGTTCGCCTATCTGCTCGCCTGCGAGGCGGTTCTCGGCGTCGCCGCCCTGCTGATTGTCGAGCTGCTGCCCGCGCAGCTCATCTCGATCTTCGGCGCGGCCAACGAGAGCGCATATTATACCGATTTCGCCGTGCGCTGCTTCCGCATCTACCTTTGCATGATGCCCCTCGCCTGCGTGAACAAGGGCGCGTTTATCTATTTGCAGGCCATGGGGAAGGCGTTCGCCTCCACCCTGATCTCCATGCTCCGCGAGGTGGTCTTCGGCGTCGGCTTCGCGCTGCTGCTCCCGCCCTTTTACGGGCTGAGCGGACTGCTGTATTCCATGCCGGTTTCGGATCTTCTCGCCTTTTTCGTCACCGTTGCCGTTGTTTTCTTCGCCGTTCGCTCTCTCGGCGCGCCTTCCTGCGCCCGCGGCGATTGACACCGGCGAGCTTGTCAACTATAATGCTGACAGACAAAAACACGGCGGCCCTGCGGGCTGCCGCCATATGTGCTGCGCCGTTTTGGGCGCGGCCCACTGTCAAGGAGGCATTATGCTCGAACTGAAAAATCTGCGTTGGGCTCTGCCGGGCGGAGAGGAGATCGTGCGGGACGTCAGCCTGACCGTGCCCGACGGCAAGCTCACGGTCGTGACCGGCCCCAACGGCGGCGGAAAGACCTCCCTCGCCAAGCTGATCGCGGGGCTTATTTCCCCCACCGCCGGGCAGGTGTTGCTCGACGGAACCGACATCACCGGCTGGGATGTGACCGAGCGCGCGCGGCACGGCGTCGCCTATGCCTTTCAGCAGCCCGTCCGTTTCAAGGGGCTGACGGTGCGCGACCTGCTCGAGCTCGCGGCGCAGTCCCCGCTCGACGAGAGCGCGCTGTGCGGCCTGTTGGGCAAGGTCGGCCTGTGCGCGCATGAATACATCGACCGGCCTGTCGACAACAGCTTATCGGGCGGCGAGAGCAAGCGGGTCGAGATCGCGTCCGTCCTCGCGCGAAAGGACGCGAAGCTTCTCGTGTTCGACGAGCCGGAGGCGGGCATCGACCTGTGGAGCTTCTCCAACCTGATCGAAACCTTTCAGCAGCTCAAGCGCGAGCGGGACTGCGCGCTGCTCGTGATCTCCCATCAGGAGCGCATCCTCGAGATCGCCGACAACGTCGTCGTCATCGCCGACGGCAGCGTGCGGATCTCGGGGCTGCAAAAGGATGTCTTGCCCTGCCTGCTCGCCGGAGAGAGGCGGGATCTCTGCCCGATCGAGGGCCACAAGGGAGGCGCGCGCGCATGAACGCCATCACACAAAAGCTGCTCGGCATGATTTCGGATTGGAGCGAGGATTTCAGCGGCGCTTTCAATATCCGCGAAAACGGACAGTGCGCCGGCCGCAAGTCCTCCCCCAACATCCTCATCCAGTCAAAGAAGGACGCGCCCGGGCTCGATATTCACATCAGCCCCGCCGCGCAGAAGGAGACCGTCTATATCCCCGCCTGCGTCACCCACGGAGACGTGGACGATCTCGTCTACAACGACTTCTTTGTCGGCGAGGGCGCGGACGTGACCATCGTCGCGGGCTGCGGCGTCCACACCGAGGACGGCCACGACGCGCGCCACAACGGCATCCACCGCTTTTTCCTCGAAAAGGGCGCGCATGTGCTCTATCAGGAGAAGCACATCGGCTCCGGCTCCGGCGAGGGCCGCAAGGTGATCGACCCGGTGACCGACGCAACGCTCGCCGAGGACGCCGTGCTCGAGATGGAGACGGTCCAGCTCGGCGGCGTCGACCGCACCGTGCGCAGGACCAGCGCGACCCTCGCGGCCCGCGCGCGCCTGACGATCCACGAGAGCCTGATGACCGACGGCGGCGAGACGGCGACCACCGAATTTTCCGTCTCGATGGAGGGCGAGGATTCCGGCGTCGACCTCATCTCCCGCTCGGTCGCGAAGGGGCATTCCCGCCAGAGCTACCGCTCGATCATCAAGGGAAACGCCCGCTGCACCGGCCATTCGGAATGCGACGCGATCCTCGTCGACGGCGGCACGGTCAGCGCCGCGCCCGAGCTCTACGCCGGCAATGTCGACGCGCAGCTCATCCACGAGGCCGCCATCGGCAAAATCGCCGGCGAGCAGATCGTCAAGCTGCGCACCCTCGGGCTGACCGAGGAGGAGGCCGAAAACAAGATCATCGAGGGCTTTCTTCGCGGGTGAACGGCGCGGCGGAAGCGCCGCCGGAAAGCCATCCCATTCGGTGCCCGTTATTTTGGGGCAAGGAAAGGATTATATCGGATGAAAAAGCTGAAATGGATTCTGCTGGGTA
>CAZKRQ010000005.1:0-19474 GCA_964555125.1 uncultured Oscillospiraceae bacterium | reverse complement strand
CCGCCCTCTCGTCGCTGGCTTCGGCCCGGCGGGCATGTTCGCGGCGCTGCTGCTCGCGGAATGCGGCTACCGGCAGGTCGTGCTGGAGCGGGGCGGGGAGATCGCGGCGCGGGTGCGCGCGGTTGACGCCTTTTTCGCGGGAGGGGCCCTCGACCCCGAGTGCAATGTGCAGTTCGGCGAGGGCGGCGCGGGCGCGTTTTCGGACGGAAAGCTCACCACCCGCATCCACGACCCGCTGTGCGACTATGTGCTGGAGACCTTTGTGCGGTTTGGGGCGCCTGCATCCGTTTTGACACAGGCGAAGCCGCATATCGGCACCGACCTGTTGCGGGGCATCGTGGCCCGCCTTCGCGCGCGGATCTGCGCGCTGGGCGGAGAGGTCCGTTTCGGCGCGCGTCTCGAGGACATCACGGTGAAAAACGGCGCGCTGTGCGGCGTGTCGGCGGGGGGCGCCCCGCTCGCCGCCGAGGCGCTGCTGCTCTGCTGCGGGCACAGCGCGCGCGACGTCTTCGCCCTGCTGCGGGCGCGCGGCGCGGCGCTCGAGGCCAAGCCCTTTTCGGTCGGCTTTCGCATCGAGCACCTGCAAAGCGAGATCGACCGCGCCGTGTACGGAAAGGCGGCGGGCTCGCCCTGTCTGCCCCCGGCGGAATACGCGCTCTCGACCCATGTGCGCGGCCGCGGCGTCTATACCTTTTGCATGTGCCCGGGCGGCGAGGTGATCGCCGCGGCCTCCGAGGCGGGCGGTGTGGTGACGAATGGGATGAGCGAGTCGTCGCGCGCGGGCAAAAACGCCAACAGCGCCGTCGCCGTCGGGGTGGGCAGGCGGGATTTTGGCGGCGACCCGTTTCGCGCCCTCGCGTTTCAGCGCGCGCTCGAACAAAAGGCGTTCGCGCTGGGCGGCGGCGGATTTTGCGCCCCGGCGCAGGATCTCGCCGGATTTTTGCGGGGCGCGGAAAGCCTGCGTGTCGGGAAGGTGTCGCCGAGCTATCCGCGCGGCGTGCGCGCCTGCGATTTCGGCGCGCTGTTCGGTGAGGAGCTGACCGCCTGTCTGCGCGAGGGTATGGGCGGGCTCGGCCGGCGTCTGCGCGGGTTTGACGATCCGGCGGCGATCCTCACCGGCGCGGAGACCCGCACGAGCAGCCCTGTCCGCATCCTGCGCGGCGACAACCGCGAGGCGGTGGGCATCGCCGGGCTGTACCCCTGCGGGGAGGGCGCGGGCTATGCCGGCGGCATCACCTCCGCCGCGGTGGACGGGCTGCGCACCGCGCTCGCGCTGATGGAGCGGTACCGCCCGTTCTGAGTCCTGCGGCGTTTTGCCGTCAAAGAGAGGATTTTTCGCGGATCCGGCCCGCCCCCCCGCGCGCGGGGCCCCGGCCAAAATGAGGCTCGCCGCCGGGCGGCAGGACCACGGATCAAAACGAATGAAAGAGAGCATAGAGGGAATTGCATGTCATTTAAGCGGTGGAAGGTGAAAACAGCGGACGAGGCCGCCGTGCAGGCGCTGTGCGGGTCGCTGCATATTTCGAGTCTGGCGGCGCGCGTTTTGGCGGCGCGCGGCTATGCCACGCCCGAGCTGGCCCGCCAGTTCTTCGACGACGGCGGCGAGCTGGAGGACCCGATGCATATCGCCGACATGGAAAAGGCGGCGGCGCGCATCAACGCGGCGATCGAGAAGGAGGAGCGCATCGCGGTGTTCGGCGATTACGACGTCGACGGCATCACCTCCACGTCGATGATGTATCTCTATTTGCAGAGCCGCGGCGCCGACGTCGTGCTCTCGCTGCCGGCGAGAGAGGCGACGGGCTACGGGCTCTCGGCGCAGGCGGTCGAGAACCTCACCAAGGTGGGCGCGAGCCTGATCGTGACGGTTGACAACGGCATTTCCGCCTATGAGGAGATCGCCCTCGCGCAGCAAAAGGGGGTCGACGTGATCGTGTGCGACCATCACCTGCCCGGCGAAACGCTGCCCGAGGCCTTCGCCGTCGTCGATCCGCTGCGCGCGGAGGACGCGAGCTCATTCAAGGATCTGGCGGGCGTCGGGGTCGCGTTTAAGCTGCTTTGCGCCGTGGAGGGCTGCGCGCCCGGCGAGCTGCTCGAGGAATACGGCTATCTCGTCGCGATTGGGACGGTTGCGGACATCATGCCGCTGCGCGGCGAGAACCGCACGATCGTCCGGCGGGGGCTCGCCTCGCTCGCCCACTGTGACAATATGGGCCTTGCGGCGCTATGCGAGGTCGCGGGCCTCGATCTCGAGACGGTCGACAGCCAGTCGGTCGCCTTTACCCTCTCGCCGCGGATCAACGCGGCGGGCCGCATGGGCAACGCCGAGCTCGCGCTGCGCCTGCTCATCACCGACGACATGGAGGAGGCCGCCGAGCTCGCGCAGCAGCTCGAGGCGCTGAACAAAGAGCGTCAGGCGGCCGAGACCGATTGCGCGAAGGCCATCGCGCGGGCGATCGACGCGGACGCGGCGCTCGTCAAAAAGCCGGTTCTCATCGTCGCCGGCGAAGCCCTGCACGGCGGGGTGATCGGCATTGCGTGCTCCCGCCTTGTGGAGCGCTACGGCAAGCCGGTCATCGTCATCACCAACGAGGGGAACCACGCGAAGGGTAGCGGCCGCTCGGTGCGCGGCTTTTCGCTGCACGACGCGATCAACGCCTGCGCCGACCTGCTGCAAAAATGGGGCGGGCACGAGCTGGCGGCGGGCTTTACGCTGTCGCCGGAGAATGTCGAGCCGTTTCGCGAGCGGATCTATGAATATTGCCGCAACCACCCGTTCCGCTTCGGCTGCGCGGAGCTCGTGATCGACAGCGAGCCCGATCTCGCCGAAATCAGCGAGGCGGCGGTGGGCGAGCTGGCCGCGCTCGCGCCGTTTGGCAGAGGCAACGAGGAGCCGGTTTTCGCCCTGCGCGGCGCGACCCTTGCGGCAGCGGCGCCGCTTGGCGAAAAGCACACGCGGCTGACCTTTAAGAAAAACGGACGGACCCTTGCGGGCGCGCTGTTCGGCGTCGCGCCGGCGCGGCTGCCCTTTCGGGTCGGCGACAGGCTGGACGCCGCCTTTACCCTTTCGATATTCCACGCAAACGGGAGGAATTATATCTCGGTCAAATTCAAGGACGTCGCGCCGCCCGGCCTGACGGAGGACACCTACCGCTCGATCGAGGCCTATGCCTGCCTGTGCGCGGGCCGCGCGCTCGCCCCGGAGGACAGGGCGCTGCTCTCGCTGCGCCGCGAGGATGTCGCGGCGGTCTATCGCCGCCTGCGCGCCGCGCCGTTTGACCGGCAGGATATGCGCGCGCTGATCGCCGCGGCGCCCTCGCTGACGCCCGGAAAGACCTGTGCCATTCTGGATGTGCTCGCCGAGCTCGGGCTGGCCGAGACGGCGCCGGACGGCGAGGGCCGCCAGCTCGTGCGGGCGGCGGCGGTGCATGAGAAACGTCCTTTGGAGGGCTCCGCGCTCTTCTGCGCGCTGGCGGGGCCGGCGCAGCCGCAGGAGGTTTGCCCGGCCTGACCGGCCGGCAAAGCGCGGACGAAGGGCCGTTTTTACAATCCGCGTTTTTATGGGACGGCGCCCCGCCGGAGCGGGGGCCGGTCGATTCGAGGGAATTTATGACATTTGAAGAACTCAAACAGCAAATAGAGGCCAGCGGCCGGCAATACGATCTCGCGCGGATCGAGAAGGCCTACCGGCTTGCCGAAAAGAGTCACGAGGGGCAATTCCGCCATTCCGGCGAGCCGTATATCATTCACCCGGTCTATGTGGCGTCGCTGCTCACCGAGATGGGGCTGGATACTGAAAGCCTGTGCGCCGCGCTGCTGCACGACGTCGTGGAGGATACGGGCGTGACCCTCGACGAGGTGCGCGCCGGGTTCGGCGACGAGGTCGCCCTTCTCGTGGACGGCGTGACCAAGCTGGGGCGCATCCCGTTTTCCTCCGTCGAGGAGCAGCAGGCGGAAAACGTGCGCAAAATGCTCTTCGCCATGAGCCGGGATATCCGGGTCATGATTATCAAGCTGTGCGACCGCCTTCACAATATGCGCACCCTCGACGCGATGCCCGAGCACAAGCAGCGCATCAAATCCCTCGAGACGATGGAGGTCTACGCCCCCATCGCCCACCGCCTCGGCATGAGCGCGGTCAAGGAGGAGCTCGAGGATCTCGCGCTCAAGTATCTCGACCCTGTCGGTTATCAGGAGATCGCATATCTGCTCAGCCGCAACGACAAGGACGAGACCTTTATCGAGAAGATCACGCAGGATATTTCCGCGCGGCTGACCGCGAACGGAATGCAGGATTTTGAGATCATGAGCCGGGTCAAGTCGATTTACAGCACCTACCGCAAGCTGTATGTGCAGAACAAATCGTTTGAGGAGATCTACGACATTTACGCCGTGCGGGTGATCGTCAACACGGTGACCGAGTGCTATAACGCGCTGGGCATTATCCACGATATGTACCGCCCCATCTCCAACCGCTTTAAAGACTATATCTCGACCTCGAAGCCGAACGGCTATCAGTCGCTGCACACAACGGTTGTCGGCAGGGAGGCGGTGCCGTTCGAGATCCAGATCCGCACCTATGACATGCACTACACCGCCGAATACGGCATCGAGGCGCACTGGAAATACAAGGTCGGCATCAGCGGAAAGGATAAGCTCGAGGAGCGCCTCGCCTGGGTGCGCCAGCTGCTCGAGAGTCAAAAGGAGTCGGAGGATGCGGTCGACATCCTGCGCAACATCAAGAGCGACCTGCTGCCCGAGGAGGTCTTTGTCTTCACCCCCAAGGGGGACGTCATCGACCTGCCCGCCGGCGCCACGGTCATCGACTTTGCCTATGCGATCCACTCCGCCGTCGGCAACCGCATGACCGGTGCAAAGGTCAACGGCCGCATCGTGCCGCTGAGCTATCAGGTGAAAACCGGCGAGATCGTCGAGGTGCTGACCGGCGCGAAGGATAAGGGGCCGAGCCGCGACTGGCTGAATATCGTCAAGACCGGCGAGGCGAAGAGCAAGATCCGTTCCTGGTTTAAGCGCGAGAGACGCGAGGAGAACATCGCCGAGGGCAAGCAGATGTTCGACCGCGAGCTGCGCCGCTATCTCATCAGCATCCCGCCCGAGCAATACGACGATTTTGTGAATGAGATCGTCAAGCGGCAGAAGATGAACTCCGCGGAGGAGATGTTCGCCTCGCTCGGCTACGGCGGCCTGCTCATGAGCCGCATCATGCCCAAGGTCAAGGAGGAATACGCCAAGCTGCTCAAGCAGTCCGACCCCGTCGAGGTGTTCGACGTGCCCAAGGTCGCGAAAACCAAGTCGGCCGAGGGTGTCATTGTCGAGGGGCTCGACAACTGCCTGGTCAAGTTTGCGAAATGCTGTAACCCATTGCCCGGCGACGACATCGTCGGCTTTATCACCCGCGGCCACGGCGTCTCGATTCACAAGCGGGACTGCGTCAATGTTTCGGCGGCGCGGGTGCTCGACGAGGACTCGCTGCGCTGGGTCAAGGTCGAGTGGGCCGACAATGTCAAGGAGGATTTCAAATCAACCCTCGAGATTGTCTGCGTCGACCGCCAGGGCCTGATCGCCGACATCAGCACCCAGCTCACCGCGATGCACATCGCCATCTTTGCGTTTAACACCAAGGTCACGCAGGACGGCCGGGCGATCATCACCGTGACCATCGGCATCAACTCGATCGAGCACCTCAATTCGGTCATCGCGCGGCTGAAGAAGATCCGCGACGTCGAGACAATCCAGCGCGCCATACAGTAGTTTATGAAACTGATTATACAAAGAGTAAAAAATGCCTCGGTTTCTATCGGCGGAATTACCCGGGGGGAAATCGGGCCGGGGCTGCTGATTCTGTTCGGCGCAAAAGAGGGCGACACCCTCGCGCTCATCCCGAAGCTGGCCGCGAAGGCCGCGCATCTGCGCGTTTTTGCCGACGGGGAGGGAAGGATGAACCGCTCTGCGCTTGAGACCGGTGGGGGCGCGCTCGTCGTGCCCAACTTCACCCTGCTCGCCGACACAAGGAAGGGAAACAGGCCCTCCTTTATCGCCGCCGCAAAGCCTCCGTTTGCCGCCGAGGCGTTCGCGCGGTTCTGCGAGGCGCTGCGGGCTTACCCCTTTTCGGCGTTCGGCTGCGGCGAATTCGGCGCCGATATGCTCGTCACATTGACCAACGACGGCCCGGTGACCATCGTGATGGACACCGACGAATGGGCCCGTTGAATATACCATTGTGATTTTGGAGGAGACGCGACATGAAAATCGATGTGATTCCTGTCGGAACGCTGCAAACCAATTGCTATGTCGTCGGGGACGGCGCGGGCCGCTGCGCCGTGATCGACCCGGGCGACGAGCCGGATCGAATTCTCGACTTTCTCGACGACCACGGCCTGACCTGCGAGGTCATTCTGCTGACCCACGGACATTTCGACCACATTGGTGGCCTCGAGGCGCTGCGCCGCGCGACCGGCGCGCGGGTTGTGATCGGCGAGGGGGACAGGGCCTGCATCCAGTTCGAGCCCGACCAGCTTGCGCGGGACGGCGCGCAGATCGACTGCGGCGCGCTGACCTTCACGGCCATCGAGACGCCGGGCCACACGCCGGGCGGCGTCTGCTACCGGTGCGGCGGCGCGCTGTTTGCCGGCGACACCCTGTTTCGCGACAGCGTGGGGCGGACCGACCTTGCGGGCGGCAGCTTTGACGTTCTGCGCCGCTCCCTCATCAAGCTGCGGGATCTGCCCGACGCGGATCTCGAGGTCTATCCCGGGCACATGGAGGCGACGAGCCTCGCCTATGAGCGCGCGCACAACCCCTTTATCGAGCGCTGAGCCATGAAGGTCTTTATTGAGGGCCACCCGTTTGGCTATGAAATCGAGAACGTGGCGCGGATGTTCGGCCCCGCGGACGCCGCCGAGGCGGGCCGGCCGGACCTGACGGATAAAGAGGACTTCGTCTGGGCATGGCGCTCCGAAAGCTGCGAGGGGATCAAGCTGGGCAGCTGCGCGCGGCTCGGCGGGCGCACCGCCGAACGGCGCGAACTGGCCCCGGCAGGGGAAGGCGAAAAGGAATGCGAGCTGCGTCTGGCCCGGCTGCTGTGGCGCTGCCTGTCCGAGCTGACGGGCAAGGAACCCCCGTGGGGGGTTATGACAGGCATACGCCCCGCCAAATTCGCGGGCGGGCTGCTTGCGCGCAACACGCCCGAAGAGGTCGAGAGGCTGCTGTGTGAGCGCTATCTCGTCGCGCCGGACAAGGCGAGTCTCTGCGTCGAGACGGCGGCGATGAGCGCGCAGATCGCGCAGGCGAACACACCGCGCTCCTATTCGCTGTATGTCTCGATCCCGTTTTGTCCGACCCGTTGCAGCTACTGCTCGTTTGTCTCCAAGGAGGTCGACCGCGACCGCGCGCTTGTCGAGCCCTACCTCGAGCGGCTCTGTGAGGAGCTGCTCGAGACGGCGCGCATCGCGAAAGCCCTGAAGCTGCGGCTGGAGAGCGTCTATATCGGCGGGGGCACGCCGACGACCCTGAGCGCGGCGCAGCTCGACCGGCTGACCGACACGATCAACCGCTGCTTCCCGATGGACGAGGCGCGCGAATTCTCGGTCGAGGCGGGCCGGCCCGACACGATCACGCCCGAGAAGCTCGCCGTTTTGCAGCGCGCCGGCGTCGGGCGGCTTTCGATCAACCCACAGACCGCTAACCAGCGCGTGCTCGACGCGATCGGCCGAAGGCACACGGCGGAGGACATCGAGCGCAGCTTCGCCGAGGCGAGGGAGGCGGGGTTTGACAACATCAACGCCGACCTGATCGCGGGCCTGCCGCTCGACGACCTGCCCGGCTTTGCCCACAGCCTCGACTGGCTGCTCGGCCTGTCGCCCGAAAATATCACCGTGCACGCGCTGACCCTCAAGCGGGCCTCGCGCATGACCGAGCGCAGGGACCAGGCGAGCCCCGACGCCGCCAAAATGGTGTCGCGCGCCTATCAGACGCTGCGCCGCGCGGGCTATGCGCCCTATTACATGTATAAGCAGAAGGGCACCGTCGACAATCTGGAGAACACGGGCTATGCCCGGCCGGGCTTCGCCTGCCTGTATAACGTGTATATCATGGACGAGCTGCACACGATCCTGGCGTGCGGCGCGGGGGGCGTCACCAAGCTGAAAAACCAGAGCAGCGGTCTGATCACCCGAATCTTCAACTATAAATATGCTAAGGAATATCTCGACGGATTCGACGAGCTCCTTCGCAGAAAGGACGGTATCCGTACATTTTATGAAAGCTGTATTTAAGCCCAAGACCCGCTTTGAGGTGAGCGACATCAACCACATCGTCACCTCCAACCCCAATTTCATCCGCCAGAGCGAGGAGAACTACCGCGACCGCGTTCGCGCGGTGGCCGACGCGGTCGAGCAGAGCGGCTGCTCGATCGTCATGGTGTCGGGGCCGTCGGCGAGCGGAAAGACGACCTCCTCTAAAAAGCTCGCGCTCGAGCTGCGCGCGCGGGGCCGTCAGGCGGTCGTAATCTCTCTGGACGACTTTTTCCGCGGCATCGAGGACTATCCGAAAAACGCGAAGGGCGAGCCCGATCTCGAGCACGTCAACGCGGTCGACATCGAGTGCGTCAACGAGACGCTCGACAAGCTGCTGCGCGAGGGACACTGCGAGCTGCCGCAGTTTGATTTTGTCGCCCAGCACCGCAGGCCCGAGACCCGGCCCCTGTCGCTGGAGCCGGGCGGCTTCGCCATCATCGAGGGCATCCACGCGCTCAACCCGCTGCTCTCCGAGCGCATCCCGCAGGATCGCGTTTTCCGGCTTTATGTCGGGCTGCGCAACGAATATTACCGCTATGGCGCGCGGGTCGTCAACACCCGGGACCTGCGCATTATCCGCCGCATGGTGCGCGACTATTATTTCCGCGGCTACCGCGTCGAGGACACGCTGCGGGTCTGGGAGGACATGATGGCGGGCGAGGAGATCTGGATCAAGCCCTTTAAGGAGATCTCCAACATGCTGCTGGATACCTCCTTCCCCTATGAGCCGTGCGTGTTCCGCCCGATCCTCGAAAAGCTCGCGGCCGACGAGGCGGAGGGCGGTGCGTACCGCGAGGCGATGCTTCGCCTGTGCGGGCTGGCCGCGCAATTTGCGCCGCTGCCGGTCGAGAGCGTTCCGCCCGATTCGATGGTGCGGGAATTTCTGGGCGGCCTCGAGCTCGCGATCTGACCGCCCTGTCCGAAAGGCAAGGCTGTGGCCGAAAATGCCGGGGAAGCGGGCGCATTTGCGGCCGGGCGGCTTTCATGGGCGGCGGATTTTCGGCTTTCCATGCATGAAAAGCCTCTGTTTCTCATAAGCTCTCTTACCGGCCTTGCAATGTGCGGGGGCGAAGTCTATAATAAACATGCTCGTCTATTATTTGAAGAAAAGGAAATCTGCTATGGACTTTTTCGACAAAGCGGCAAAAACAGCCAAGGACGCGGCGCGGGCGGTCTCGCGGACAGCCGGGGACCTTGCCGGCAGGGAAAAGCGCCGGCTCGCGATCGGCCGGGCGAAGAGCGGGATGCGCGAGCTGTATCTGGAGCTCGGCGAGCAGGCCTACCGCGAGAGCAGAGGCGAGCAGGCTGACGCCGCGCGCCGGGCCGGGATCATCGAAAAGCTCGGCGCGCTTGAGGCGGAAGTCGCCCGATTGGAGGCGGAGGCGGCGCGGGAAAAGGACACGCCGGAGGCCGCGGCGGTCGAGGTCTGCGCCCAGTGCGGCGCGCCCCGTATCGGCACGTCGGCGTTTTGCGGCCAGTGCGGCGCGAAATTCTGACCGTCCGGCGGGCATCGCTTCCCGCGGCGCCCGAAAACTTACGCAAGGCAGGGCAATCCATTGGCTGAAAAAAAGCAAAATCTGGTGCAGGGCGGCGTCATTCTGACCTTCGCCGTCGTGATCGTCAAGATCGTCGGCGCGATTTACCGTCTGCCGCTGATGAACCTGATCGGCGAAACCGGCAACGCCTATTATAATTAAGCCTACAATTTATATACGGCGATCTATTCCATCGCCGTGACCGGTTTCCCGGTCGCCGTCTCCAAGCTGGTCGCGAGCTATGCGGCGCAGGGTCGCTATCGCGACGTCAAGCAGCTCGTCAGGGTCGCGAACCGCGCCTTCCTGCTGCTGGGCATCGTGGCGACGGGGGCGCTGATCCTCATCGCAAGGCCCTACTCGGCCGCGATCGGCAGCCCACAGGCGGTCTATAGCATTCTGGCGGTGGCGCCCTCTCTGCTCTTCTGCTGTTTAATGTCGACCCATCGGGGCTATAATCAGGGCATGAGCAACATGACGCCGACGGCGGTTTCGCAGGTCGTGGAGGTGTTGTTCAAGGCGGCGTGCGGCTTTGGCTTTGCGATGCTCGTGCAAAACGGGCTCAACGCGGAGTTCGCGCAGAAGGGCACGGTGCTCGGCCAGACCTTCGCGCAGGAGACCGAGGCGGTCAGCATGATCGCGGCGTGGGTCTCCGCGGCGGCGATTCTCGGCGTGAGCATCTCGACCTTCGCCGGCTGGCTCTATCTCGTCGTTCGCCGGCTGTTCAAGGGCGACGGTGTGCGCCGCGTCGACCTGCTCGACAGCCCCAAGCCTCACCCGAGCCGCTATCAGCTCAAGCAGCTGTGGATCTTCGTTCTGCCCATCGCGCTGAGCGCGGCGACAACGAGCATCACCGGCCTGATCGACAACAGCTCGGTGCTCAACCGGCTGCAAAGCGTCATCCAGACCGATCTGCCCGCGATGTTCGCCTCGTTCGGCGGCCTGCTCGAGCCCGCGCTCGAAAAGGCGAAGGTCGCCGTCGAGGGCATCCCCGACTTTCTTTACGGCAGCTATTATCTCGCGATCCCGATCTTTAATCTGGTCCCCTCGCTGACCGGCTCGTTCGGCATGAGCGCCCTGCCCCATGTCGCGGGCGCGTGGGGCGTTTCGGACAAGGACGCGCTCAAAAAGCATATGGAATCGACCCTGCGCATGGTGATGCTCATCGCCGCGCCCTGCGGCTTCGGCATCGCGTTCATGGCCTCGCCGGTCGCGCGGCTGCTGTATCCCGAGCGCCCCGGCGCGGCCCTCGTGCCGCCCATGCTCGCGATCCTCGGCGTCGCCGCGATTTTCGTGGCGGTCGCGACGCCGCTCAATTCGCTCCTGCAGGCGATCGGAAAAATCCGGGTGCCGGTCGTTCTGATGTTGATCGGCGGCGCGATCAAGCTCGCCTCCAACTACCTGCTCGTCGCGGTGCCCTCCCTCAATATCAAGGCCGCGCCGGTCGGCAATCTGCTGTGCTATCTGTTTATCTGCGTCGCGAGCCTGATCGTTCTCTCCCGCGCGTCGGGGGTGCGCTTTAATCTCTGGGGCATCTTCGGCAAGCCGCTGCTCGCGGGGGCCCTGTGCGGCGCCTCGGCGATGCTGTGCTATAATCTGCTTGTCCGCTACGCCTCCCTTTCCGGCCGGCTCGCGACCGTCGCCGCGATCGCCGCGGCCGCGCTGGTCTATCTGATCGCGCTGTCCCTTTTGAACGCGCTGGTCAAGGAAGATATTTACGGACTGCCCGGCGGCAAAAAAATTGCGAAATTGCTTGAAAAGCTGCGCGTATTACGGTAAAATAGGGCCTATGGAAAATTTTAAAATCAAGGATTCCTACGACGTCAACGACCTGATTGCGCTGGTTGCCCGCCTGCGCGACCCCGAAACGGGTTGCGCATGGGACAAGGTGCAGACGCATGAGAGCATCCGCAAGAATTTTATCGAAGAGACCTACGAGGCCTGCGAGGCCATCGATAAGGGCGACCTGACCCTGCTTCGCGAGGAGCTCGGCGACGTGCTGTTGCAGGTGGCGCTGCACGCCGAGATGGAGCGTCAGCTCGGGCACTTCGACATCACGGATGTCGCGGACGGCGTCTGCAAAAAGCTGGTGCTGCGGCACCCGCATGTGTTCGGCGAGGTGGTGGCCGAGGACTCGGACGCGGTGCTGACCAACTGGGAGGCCATCAAGCGGGAAGAGAAGCATCAGAGGTCCGGCGCCGATTCGGTGCTGGATGTCCCCCGCGCGCTGCCCGCGCTCATGCGCAGCCAGAAGGTGCAAAAGCGCGCGGGATATGTCGGGTTCGACTATGAGAACGCCGGCCAGGCGATGGACGACCTGCGCAGCGAGATGGACGAGCTGTGCGAGGCGATCGCGAACGGGACCAATGTCGAGGAGGAGCTCGGAGACCTTCTCTTCTCGGTGGTCAACGTCGCGCGGTTTCAAAAGCTGGACGCCGAGCAGGCGCTCGAAAGGGCCTGCGATAAATTCACGGCGCGGTTTATCGCCGTCGAAAAACTCGCCGCCGCGCGGGGCGTGGACATGAAAACCGCCGGGATCGACGCACTCAACGCCCTGTGGGCCGAGGCGAAAAAACAAGTCGTCAGCGATGCGAAATCCTGATTTCGCGCGTTGGGAATATATGAAATGAGGAATTAAAAACATGACAAAAGCAGATCTGATTGCCGCGGTCGCTGAAAAGGCCGGTCTTACGAAAAAAGACGCGGATGCAGCGGTAAACGCGACGTTTGACGCCATCACCGAGACCCTCGCGAAGGGCGACAAGATTCAGCTTGTGGGCTTCGGCACCTTTGCGCCGAAGGATCGCCCGGCCCGGGTGTGCATCAACCCCATGACCAAAGCGCAGGTCAAGGTTCCTGCCACGACGGTCCCCAGCTTTAAGGCGGGCAAGGCGCTCAAGGACGCCGTCGCGAAATAATTCTTTTGCGAGACACAAGAAATCCCCGGGGGCGGAGGCTTCCGGGGATTTCTTCAACAGGAGGGATTTGCGCCATGCGCGTGGATAAGTTTTTAAAGGTCAGCCGCATCATCAAGAGGCGCACCGTCGCCAACGAGGTGTGCGACGCGTCGCGCGTCTCGGTCAACGGGCGGCCGGTGAAGGCGAGCTATCATGTTTCGCCCGGCGATGTGCTCGAGATCACGATGGGCGTGCGCGCGGTCAAGGCGCGGGTGCTCTCGGTAGACGAAAAGGCGGGAAAAGACACGGCGCGCGAAATGTATGAGCTGATCGAAGAATAGCGGGCGCGTGTTCCCTCATATTCTATAAGAGACGGAATGGAGGGAACGCTATGTTGGAAGAAGAAAAAACGCTGAAAAAGCACGACCTCGCGATCGAGAACCGAAAAAGCGCCCGCATCTCGGGCGTCAACGAGGTGCTCAGCTACGACGCGGCGGCCATCTCGCTGTCGACCGATCACGGAGAGCTCGTCATCGGCGGCAGCGGGCTGAATATCGGCAGCTTTGAGCGCGGCAGCGGCGTGCTGGAGATCACGGGAACCTTCGATTCGCTGCAATATATCAACGCAAAGCCGCAGGGCGTGTCCTTCCTCTCGCGGCTGCTGCGATGACCTCGCTCAACCTCTCCGCAGGGGCTCAGCTGCTCGACGCGCTGCTCAGCGCGGGGTTTTCCGCCGTGTTCTGGCTGTTTTACGATCTGCTGGTCACGCTGCTCGGCCTGCGCGGCAGGTTTGCGTCGGCCCTCTTTCATCTGCTGTATTTCTTCGCGGGCGGGGTCGCCGCGTTCTGCTTCATTGTGGGCAAAACCTCGCTGGGCATCCCGCGGTGGTATCTTGCGCTCGGCTTTCTGGCAGGGTGCGGGCTCTATTATCTGTTGCTTTCCCGGCCGCTGCGCTGGCTGGTGCGGGGCGCGAAAAAGCTTGTGTGCGGGCTGCTGCGGCCTCTGCTGTGGCCCTTGCGCTGGTTCGGCGCGCGCCTGCGGGCGCTCTTGCAAAGTGGGCGCGAAAAGGTGTATAATGCCCGTAACCGCAAACGAGCGAGCAAGCAGGCGGTGAATGGAGAAGAAAAAGATGGCGAGCAACCGCAAAAACCGGCAAAAAAGCCAATCCAGGCATATGCGAAGACGTAAGCTGACGCTGCTGGTCTGTTTTGCGGTCTGCGTGTATTTTGTGGTGTCGATCGTCAGCGTGCAGATCGAAATTTATAAAGAGAAGCAAAAGCTCGCCGAGATTCAGAACCAGATCAACGAAACGCAGCTTGAAAACGACGAGCTCTCCCGTATCGTCTACGGCGCGGGAGAAGCGGAGTATATTGAGCGCATCGCCCGCGAAAAGCTGGGCTATGCGGCGGCGGACGAGCGTGTATTCGAGGATGTCGCGGGCAGCGGGAACCCCAGCGCGCCGGGCGGCGCGGACAAAAACGATGCGCAGGCGGCGCCCTCCGGGCCCGAGCCCGATGCGGGGCAGCCTGAAGAAGGCGAACCCGAAGAAACGCCGGCAGACGGCGCGCTGGAACCGGCGTCGGGAGACGGCGGAGACGAGACAGGGGCGTGAGTCGCGCGGCCCGTCGCGGCGTATTTCACACGAGCAGGTATCAAAGATCCGGCGGATGGGTTCCGCCGGATTTTTTGGGAAGAGCCTGCCTGCGCGGCGAGCCGCTGTTTTGGGGGCGGAGCGGACGCGCAGGGCAAAACGAGAGGTGATTTTACGGCATGAGGATCAGAGAGCAGCGGCGCGAGGACAGCACCCAGGCAATGGCGCGCGTCTATGTGAAGAGCTGGCAGAGCGCGTATCGCGGCCTTTTGCCCGACGGCTTCCTCGACGGGCTGCGGGAAGAGCGGTGGTCGGACCGCCTCGCGGTGGGCGGCCCGTTCCGCTCCTTTGTCGCGGAAGAAAAGGGTGAGATTGTCGGCGTCTGCGCGACCTGCGCCTCGCGCAGCGAGCAGATGGCGGGGTGGGGTGAGGTCGTCGCGCTCTATCTTTTGCCCGAATGGCAGGGAAAGGGGCTCGGGCGGGCGCTGCTCGAGAAAGCGCTCGCGTCGCTGAAGGCGGAGGGATACGCCGGGGTGTATCTCTGGATGCTGGAGGGCAACGTGAAAGCGGGCGGCTTTTATGAGCACTGCGGCTTTTACGCGGACGGCTGCGTGATCGACGACGTCATCGGGGGCCGCGCTGTGCGCGAGCACCGCTTCGTCGTCGCAAAGTCCGCCTGGCTCCGTTTCCCCTGATCGGGAAAACGTCACCCGCTCCCTTGCTCCTCCTCTTCCCGAAAAGTCAAGGACGGACTTTTCGGGATGGAAGGTCAAGGGCGTTTGTTGTCGCAAAGTCCGCCTGGCTCCGTTTCCCCTGATCGGGAAAAGGCCGCGGGGCTGCGCGCCCCGCACGGGCGCCAAAGGGCCGTGGGCCCTTTGGAAACCCGTGGCCGGATCGGCAGGGGATAGTCGGTTCGCCGCGTTGTTTCAGTTTTTTGCTGCGCAGGAGAACGAATAAGAAGGAAGCCCGCTTTCGCCTTAAAGGCGAAAGCGGGCTTTTCAGACGGGTTTCAGACGGTTTTGGTGCCGCAGGTGCTGCAGTAATTGCCGCTGACCATCTTGCGGCAGGTCGGGCAGAAGCGGTCCGCTCCGGGCTGGGAGGACTGCGCGGGCGGCTGCGCGCCGTTCACCGCGCCCTGCATCTGCTGGGCGAGCTGCGCGCCCATCGCCATCTGCGCGCCCATGGAGGCGACGCCGTTGCCGCCCTTTTCCATGCCGTCGGCCATTGCGATCGCCGCATATTTGCCGGTATCGGTCACGAACGACTGCGCGGCGACTTTCTCCGCCATCTGCATCACCTCGGGCGGGTAATTGACGCTGATGATGTTGACGTCCCGCACGCCGAGGCCAATATCGAACAGCTCCTTGTCGAGCTCCTCGGCCATCTGTTTGCCGAGCTTGCGGCTGTTGGCCTGAATCGACACCAGCGCGTTGAGGCCCACCGTTTGCTGGCTGCCGAGCACGCACTCGGTGATGATGGCGTTCAGCTCGCCGAGGATGCGCTCCGACACCTCGGTCAGGGTGTATGTCTGCCGGACGCCCGCGACCTTCTCGATGAACTTGAGATAATCCCGAAACTCGACGACGAGATTGCCGTTCATCCCGACGGGGATCCCGGAAGGCACCTCGTCGGTCGGGATCATGATGCGCTGGCGGGTGCCCCAGTTCATGGTCAGCTCTTTGGCGTTGACGAAATAGATCTCCGCGCGCAGGCCGGCGTCGCGGCGGAACTGAAAGAAGCCCTGCACCGACGAGAGCACCGGCAGGATCTCGGAATCGATGTCGAAGTTGCCCTCGCGTTCAAACACGCCGCCGATGCAGCCGTTATCGTAAAAAATCGCCTTCTGACCCGGCCGGACGATCAGCCGCGAGCCGCTCTTGATCTGCGTCTCGTTCCACTTGTAAAAGAGCACGTCCGAGCGGTATTCCTGCCACTCAACCGTGGATTTCCTCTGTCCAAATAACCCCATCCCGATTCCTCCTGCGTTTTGCTCACATTGTCACGCCGCCGGGCGCGAATGGCTCCGGCGCGATTGGAGCCGCTTCATAATAATACTCGCTGCGGGCTCCGCCGCCGTAATAGGCGTCGTAATCCCAGTCGTCCGTCTCGGCCATGCCAAACAGGGCCATCATGCCAAACAGCAGCAACAGCGCGGCGGCGACCGCCGCCGCGATCTTCGCGGCGCTCTTGGGATAGGTGCCGCTGACCTTGCCAGTCTGCCCGTTGATCGCATAGTGATATTCGCGCCCCTGATAGGCATACTGCGCCGTATAGACCGGCAGCAGCACGCTTTTATAGGTCACGTCCTTATAAAGCGCCTGTAAAGTGGACACCCGCGCCTGGTCGAAGCCCCGGCCCAAAATCTCCGATTCCGCGGCCGCGCGCAGCGAGCCCTCCATGACCGCCTGCGCCTGCCGGAAGCAGACAAGGCCGTCGATCGAATACCGCTCGGCCTTGTGGCCCGAGAGGTATTGGTAGGTGAACGGCTTGATGTCGCTGACCGTGTTGAACGGCGCGACCTGTGCGGCAACCGTGCCGCTTCGCTTTTGCGACGCGCAGACCAGAATATCGTCGAACTTCCGATAGACCCGGCCCGAAACCCCGTACCAGTCGGTGCGGGTGCGGGTGTGCCCCTCGCGGTCCCGCTCGACGCGGGTGCGGCCGCCCTGTCCCGTGTAATCGCCGCACGCGTCGGCGTCAAAGGTCCAGTAGGGGACATAGAGCCCCTCGAGCCGGCCCTCGCTGTACGCCTTTTTCAGCAGATTCGGCGCGAACCACCGCTTTGCGATCCAGTGGCGGAACCGCTGCTGCGCTTCAGCGTTGTCAAACCGAAACGGCACGATGCCCTCGGGCGCGATGCCGCTCGACACCGCCGCGGCGCGGATCTGCCCCGAGCCGCACATGGGGCACTGCTTCGCGGTCTCATGCGGGTCAAAATAGATTTCGCCGCCGCAACTCTGACAGACCGCCACGGCGACGCCCTCGAGCGCCGCGCCGTTTTTTTCCCGCAGGCGGTAATCGTTGATGCTGTATTCGTCAACCGTGCTCTTGGGCGCGGCGACATCCAGAACGCTGCGGCAGGAAATACAGAGAAACTGACCGCTCGCGCTGTCATATTCCACCCGCCCGCCGCAGTTGGGGCAGGTCACTGTGGTTGTGTTGGCCGCCTGAGGAGACGGTGCGCCGGTATTTGCCGTCATTTACAATAACGCTTTCCGTGAAAATAGAAGCTCTGTGCGGGGACCCGGCCCCGCGCAGCGCGGTGTTGAGCGGATTATTTGCCGAGCTGCGCCTTGAGCGCCGCGAGCTCCGCGTCGACCGTCGCGCCGCCGGCCGGGGCGCTGGTCTCGTACTTCTTTTTGAGCTCGTCGATGTCAAAATCGGCGTTGAGCTCCTGATTGAGCTGCGACTTCGCGTCCGCCGCGTCGATGCGCTTTTGCACCGCGTCGACAAGGGAGCTGTAATCGGACATGGAGTATTTCACGTTGCCCATCTTCTCCGCGAGCGCGTTCATCTTCTCGGTCTGCTCGGCGACGGACAGCTTTGCCTTGAGCTCCTGCAGCTTCGCGTCCGCCGCGTCGATGTCGCCCATCAACTTTTTTGTCATCTCGCGCATGTTGTCGGAGTTGAGCTTCGCCTGCGCGTAAACCTTCTCGGCGTCCGCCTTTTGCGCCAGCGCCTTGCCCTTGCCCTCCAAAAATTTCTTGGCGTCGGCGTCGTTGCCCGCCATCACGGCCTGCTCGGCGTATTTTTGCAGCTTCGCGGCCTCCTCCTCAAGGGCGGTGACCTTGCGCGCCGCCGCCATTTCGTCGGCGATCACCGCCGCCGTCTCCGCCTTGACCTCTTCCAGATTTTCCTTTGCCTCGCGCAGATAATTCTCGAGAATTTTATCCGCGTTTTTGCTCTCGGCCTTTTCAAGCACCGCGTTGATATTGGCGCTCATAATATCCTTGAATCTCGACAGAACTCCCATTCGCTGTTGCCCTCCAAATTGATTGTATGTTGCGGGGATGCTTACCTTGTCTGCATTATATAATAAAGGGCCGCGAAATTGCAAGAAAATCCAGCCGGATTATAGACAGAGACGGGGCCGCGGCTCTTTGTCCTTTCCCGGGTATGCGGCGGCCCGCCCCGCTGTCGAAATTTCTTTTTTTGGCGCAGGGCTTTTCTTTACAAATATCGTCCTTTGCGATAGAATATATAAGATAATGCAAAATCATGAAAGCGAGGTGGTGAACAAGTGAAGATTTGCACGAACTGCAACCACATCCTGCGCGACGATGAAACCGTCTGCCCTTATTGCGCGGCCCAAACGGGCGTCACGGCGCTGAAAGAAAACGAGCCCGCCGTCAGCCAGGAGGACGAAGTCGACAACGCGGTCGACATCGTGGACGAAGTGCGTTACGCGACCGCCACCATCGAGCTGCCTGTCGGATTTTCCGCCGACAACTCGGTGTTGTCGGACACCATCGATACCAGCTTTTCCGATGAATATGAATTCCCCGAGGAGGAGGCCGAGGCGCAGCAGGAGCCCGAAGAGGAGGAGAGCGCGGGCGGCGAAGCGCAGCGGGCCGACGAGGAGCCGGAGGGCGCGCTCGAGCTGGAGCTGAGGGACCTCGCAAAGGCGCGCAAGCCCGAGACCACAGTGCTCGGCAAGGTCGGCGTCACCTTCGTCGCGCTGTTGATTACGGCGGTTTTTGTCTTTGCGGTCGCCTGCCTCGTGCGCTATATGAAGGGCCCGACCGCCACCGACGAGCAGCTGATGCTCGAATACATAAGCGGCAGCTGGCTGTCGGA
This sequence comes from uncultured Oscillospiraceae bacterium, assembly GCA_964555125.1. Lineage (GTDB taxonomy): Bacteria > Bacillota > Clostridia > Oscillospirales > Ruminococcaceae > CAZKRQ01. The sequence continues at coordinate 342 of CAZKRQ010000005.1, read as the reverse complement.
GCCGTTCGTTTTCGCCGACGACACAAGCCACAGCTACGTTGAGCTGTTTGAGATCAAAAACGACGGGACCTTTACGCTCAAGCATCTCGTGCCCGATCTGCGGAACGAAAAGGGCTATCTGGACGGCAGCTGGGAGATCGATTATCAGATCAGCGGCCGGGTCGAGCTATTGCTCGACAAGGAGTGCGTGCTGCTCAACTACACCGAATTTGGCCACGACTATTATTTTGACCGCTATATCGTCGAAACGGAGGACGGCAAGCTGATACTGCGCGAATATTATGACGACGCGATGACGCTGAGCTTCGATATTGTCTATACCCGTGTCGCCTGATCTGCGTT
>CAZKRQ010000004.1:0-20163 GCA_964555125.1 uncultured Oscillospiraceae bacterium | reverse complement strand
CTCAACGTCCTGTTTGGGCAGAGCGTTCTGGATTCGCTGGCGCAGGGCCTCTGCTCGGCCCTGTGGGGGATGCTGATCGCGGCGGTGTATCTCTGCTCGGAGAACCTGCCGCTCGTGATGGGGATCCACGCGGTCTGGGATATTGTCGTGCGCATCCCCGGCGCGTTTCTCGGCATCTCGCAGACGAGCGCGCTGCCTGACCTGATCGAGGCGGGCGAGACGGTTCTCCAGCTCGCCGTCATGCCGGTGACGGCGATCCTTATGTGCGTGTTTTACGACCGAATCGTGGGCGTCGCGCGCACGAAGAGGGCCGGGGCGGGCAGCGTATAAATACAAAAAAACAATTGCCGGAACAGTGAATTGGCGTATCCGCTTGACGGTCACGCCGGGGACATGGAGCGAGAATGACAAGAAAAAATCAGGCCACTCGGAGCGAACCGCCGGTCCCCAAAAAAAGCAGCGGGCAGCGTCGGACCGTTCAGGCGGTCGCGCGGCTCGTGAAGAGGGGAAACATATCGTTGATGTTGCCGGCGTCCGCGAGGGTGACGGCGCGCCCCCCCTCCAGCATGACGGGGTAAGAGGCGGCGTCCTCCCCCTGCGCCCGGCCGATGAGCAGGGTATAGCGCGCCGGCTCGCCCGTTTCGCCGGTATAGCTGACCTCGATCGAGGCGAGCGGGTCGTCGAAGCCGTAGGCGGCGAGGGCCTCGGGGGTTGGGTCGTAGGCGGCGCAGGAGACCGGCTGGATATGGAGCAGATTGTAGACGGCGCTGTCGATGTTGACACTGTCGGCTGCATAGGGCGCGCCGTCGCGCTCGGCGGTCCAGAGCCGCTGCGCGTCCGCCTGCGCTTCGGAGGGCGCGGCGTGGGTGAATCGGTATTCGCCGCCGGCATACCGCAACAAGATCAGAGAAATGTCGCCGGACGCGAGCGGGGGCGCGGTCTCATAGTCGACCAGCTCGAGAAGAGAGGCGCCGGTCGCTTCGCGCAGGCCATCCGAAACGAGATAGACGCGGGCATCCCCCTCGACCGCCAGATACCAGCTGCCGTTGTCCGCCAGAGAGAGCAGCAGACGGTGGGAAGCGCCGGAAAGGTCGGTCATGGTGATCTCGCAGTCGGGCGTGTCCAGACGATAGGCCTGCAGCGAGGCGGGCGTTTCGATCACGCGCTCTGCGCGCAGGTTGCACAGGGTGTTTTCAAGGGTTGCGAGGTCGTTTTGGCGCAGGGGCCAATCCGGCTGTGCGTCGCAGCGCCACAGGGATTCCTCTTTTGTGAAGGAAAGGGAGATTTCCCCGGTGTCGTAGCCGACGCGGCGCAATCCATCAAGACGAAAAATCGAGAGCGCCTCCTCCCGGCGCTGCGCGTCGGCCCTTTCGCGCGAGGCGAGCATCCCGTTGACGGCAAAGTAGAGCGCGAGCAACAGCACCAATGCGCCGCCCAAAAGAAAGAGCAGTTTTTTTTGTCTCATAGCAACCCCTCCTGAGGGACGCGGAACCTGTTATGTATAGCCGAAAAAACGAGAGACCAAAAGAGCCCGGCCGGGCAAGGCGAATGCTTCCTCAAAAAACAGTTGACAGCTTGCAGGGCGCTGCGACGCGCCGCGGCGAGCCCCGTGCAAACGGTCTTCATCGCCGCGACGGAGGTTCTAAAGGAGTAAGAGTGAAATCGCATTCGCCGAAAGACGGCCGAACAGGCGGAGAGGTCGACCGGCCCTTTTCTCTGCGGCGCGCAACCCCGCCTTGGGCGCAGGCGGCGCAAGATCAGGCCTTGCGGCGGCGCAGCCAGACGGCGAGCCCGCCCGCGAGCGCCACGGCGGGGAGGATCGCGATGAACAGCGCGGCGTAAAAGCCGCCCCCGTTAACGGTGTTGCGCGCGACCGCCAGGCTTTTGGCGGGCACGGAGACATCCTCGACCCCGTCGTAGAACCAGGTCAGCACCGACATAAAGACGTCGGCGTTGGAGAGGCTTGAAAACGAGGTGAGAAGCTCCTCCTCGATCATGTTCGGCGCGGAGAGCAGAGCGAGCCGGGCCTCGCCGTCCGGCGTTTTCTCGCTTGCGTAGCCGCCGAGAATATAGACGCCCTGTGTCTCGCCGTCGGCGGTGACGGCATAGCCGCGCTCCCCGGTCGTCATGAAGGCCTCGCAGCCGATGGTCTCCCGCGCGGGGTCGGCGAGCGTATAGCCGAGCGCGTCGTAGACAAGCACCTGCGCGTCGGCACTCAGGCCGTAGACGGGCGGGCGGTCGACGTCCAGCAGGGGAAAGATGTTGTAGTAGTTGTTCTGATAGAAGTTTTGCAGGTCGGCGATATAGCCCGGCACGCGCTGAAAGCCGTAATCGAGCAGCAGCGCGTCAAAGTTGGGCAGCTGCACGTCGGCGTAGCCGCCGATATAGAAGAGCCCGCCGCCCCCGGCGAGATACTCGCGCAGCAGCGCGAGCTCGTCGTCGGCGAGGTCGCCGGACGGCGCATAGACCAGCACGAGGCGGCAGTCCTGCGGCAGGGCGCCCGCCGTGAGCAGATTGAGGCTCTCGGTCTGAAAGCCGAGCTTGTCGATGCGCCCGGCGACGGCGCTCGCGAGCGCGCGTTCGCCGTGGCCCGAGAGCAGATAGACCTTTTCGTGGGTCGTGTTGGTCGCCGCGTGGATGGCGCTCGTCAGCTGGCCCTCCCCGTCAAATTCGGTCTCGACCAGCTGACCGTAAGAGTAGTAGGAATTTTGGTCGTAGCCGATGAAATTGCCGAGCAGGACGGGAACGGCTTTGCCGCCCGCCGCCTGGACGACGATGGTGTCGGCCTCGACGCCGTATTCGGTCAGCACGGAGGGGTTGACGACGGGGTCGAGGTGCGCGATTCGAATATGGCGGCTCGCGGCCGCGTATTCGCCGAGCAGGCGCTCGACGCGCGGGTCGAGCGTGCCGGCCTCGGTGATGACGGTCAGCGTGACGTCCTCCGTCAGCGATTCGAGGACGCCGCGGGTCGTGTCGCCGAGATGATAAAGCTTGTCGCCGGTCATATCAAGGCGCTGCCTGTCCTCGGGCAACAGCGAAAACAGAAGGGAGAGGACGACGGCCAGCGCCACCGCGACGACGGCCAGCGCGGCGCTGTAGGTGCCGCGCCGGAACAGCCGCGCGGAGAGAGAGGCGCCTTTTTCGGTTTTCACGGTTTGGACTTTTTTCATTTTCTCGTGTGCACCCCCTCAGCTCCAGCGCCGTTTTTCCAGCGTCAGGCCGGTGAAAAAGAGCATCACGGCGCAGGCCAGCACGAGCTTGACAAGCCCCGCGAGGTCAAACAGGCTGTAAAACGCGAAATTTTCGAGGATCTCGGTCACAACAAAGCCGGAAAGACAGTTGGTGAAAAAATTCTCGAGCACCGACGCGTCGATAAAATTGACGAGCGCGAGCGCAAAAACGCCGGCGGTTTCGATGACGGCCGCCGCGAGCAGGCTGCCCGCTATGCGCCAATAGGCGAGACAGGCGACGGTCAAAACCGCGAACAGTGTGAGGGTCACGCCGGTCGAGCCGGCCGGCAGCATGGCGACCAGATCGCCCCAGAGATAGAGCAGCAGCAGCGCGCCGAAGGTGCACACCGCCGCGATCACCTGGCTCTCGGTCATGGAGGAAATCCACATGCCGACCGAGATGAAAAAGCAGCCGATCAGGAAGAAAGCGAGAAGAGAGGCGTAGTCGACGGCGAAATACGCCGTGCCGAACGAGCGGATGATGAGGGGGCAGACGCACAGAACGGCCATGACGGCGCCGAGCACCGCGCACATCGCGAGGTATTTGCCGAGCACAATGTCGCGCAGGCGAAGCGGCGCGGTCAGCAGCAGCTGGTCGCTCTTCTGTCTGCGCTCCTCGGCGAAGGAGCGCATGGTCAGCAGCGGCACCGCGACGAGCAGGATGAACGCGACGCTCATCAGCGTATAGGAGAAATAGGGATAGCCCGCGAGCAGGTTATAGCCGTTGAAATACAGGCCCGCCGCGCACAGGAGCAGCGCGATGAACACGGGGGCCGTCATGGTGTGGAACAGGGAACGCCATTCCCGCCTGAAGATCGCCGTCATAATTCTCCCTCCTGTTCATGCGTGGAGCCGTCCGTCTCCCCGCCGGTCAGGTCGAGGAACGCCTCTTCCAGAGTCGCGCGCGCGCGGCGCATCTCGAGAAGCGGGATGTGTCGCCCGGCAAACGCGAAAAAGACCTCCTCGCGCCGGTCCTCGCCGCCGGTTTGCAGCGAGATGGCGCACAGCCCGCCGCCGGTGTCGCGGCAGGTCACGGCCTTTTTTCCGAAGAGCGGGCGAAGCAGCTCGCCGGCCTTTTCCGCCGTGCAGCGCGCGGTCAGCTCAAGCGCGGCCGCCGAGCGCAGCCGGTCCTCGAGCGACTCCGGCGTGCCCGTCGCGACCAGCCGCCCCCTCGAGATGATGAGGCATTCGTCGCACACGGCGCTGATCTCCGAGAGGATGTGGGAGCTGAGGATCACCGTGTGATCCCGGCCGAGCGAACGGATCAGGTCGCGCATCTCGATGATCTGGCGCGGGTCGAGCCCGACCATCGGCTCGTCGAGAATGACGACGGGGGGCAGGCCGAGCAGCGCCTGCGCGAGACCGGCCCGCTGCCGGTAGCCCTTAGAGAGGTTTCTGAGAAGGCGGCGGCGCACCTCCTCAAGGCCCGCCGCCTTCACGGCGCGCTCGACCTCCTCGCGCAGGTTTTTCTTTAAGCCCTTGATTTCCGCGGCAAAGCGAAGATACTCCTCGACCGTCATCTCGGGGTAGAGGGGGGGCTGCTCGGGCAGATAGCCGATGCGACGCTTGGCCTCGCGGGGCTCGTTGAGAACGCTGTGCCCGTCGATGAACACGTCGCCCGACGTCGCGCCGAGATAGCCGCAGATCATGTTCATGGTCGTGGTTTTTCCGGCGCCGTTCGGGCCCAAAAAGCCGTAGATCTTTCCGTGATCGACCGTGAAGCTCAAATCGGTCACGGCGGGCCGGCCGTCGTAAAGCTTGGTTAAATTGCGAACTTCAATCATTGTTTTACCTCCGCGGGCGAGCTGGACGGAACAGACGCGCCGCACAGAAAAAAACGCGCCGTGCGGCGCATTGCGGCGCGGGAGAGGGAGAGACGGAAAGCAGGAGGACGCTTTAGTCGGAGCCCTTGGCAAGCGGCAGGACAACGGTGAAGGTCGTGCCGTCCGACGGGCTGCTCGCGACGCTGATCGAGCCCGAGTGCTGCTCGACGATGCTCTTTGCGATCGAGAGACCGAGCCCATAGCCGCCGTTCTCCTTGCGGGCGCTGTCCGCCCGGTAAAAGCGCTCAAAAATCATGCTCAGCTTGTCGGGCGGGATGGCGTCGCCCTGATTGTTGACGGTGAGAACCGCGCGCTTGCGCTGGGCCTGTTTCCTGATGCGCAGGGTGATTTCGGTTTGTTCATAGCTGTATTTGCGCGCGTTGTCGAGCAGGATCTCGATGAGCTGCCTGATGTGGGATTCGCTGCCGCGCACGCGCACGTCGGCGTCGCCCTCGAACCGAATGGATTTGCCCTCTTCAAAGATCAGCGGCTCAAAAAAGAGCGCCGACTCCTCGGCGAGCTCGGACAGGTCAAGGGTTGAAAAAACGAGCGCCGACCTGTCGGGGCCGTCCGACCGCGCCAGATAGAGCAGATCCTTGGTCAGCTTCTTCATCCGCTTCGCCTCATACATGACCCGCTCGAGGCGCGGGTCGCCGGCGTCCTCGCTCATCAGCAGGCCAATATTGGAGATAATCACGGTCAGAGGGGTGTTTAATTCGTGCGAGGCGTCGGCGACAAAGCGCCGCTGCTTTTCCATCGAATCCGCAAGGGGGCGCACCGCCTCGGTCGCGAAAACAAGGCTGATAAAAAAGAGAATGGAGAGGCAGGGCAGCGCGATGAGGGTCGAGTTGGCGAGCAGCGCCGCGAGGGTGCCGCGCTCGACGGTGATGTCGACGAAGGCGACGCGGGTCACCGCGTTGCCCAGCGAGTCGTGCCCGCTCTCCTTCATGTAGCGGACGCCGAACCGCTCGATGGTGCCGATGCCGTCGGTTCGGTTGACGGCGATGGAGCACAGATCGATGACGGTCTCTTCATTGAGCGAATAGTAGTTGCCGGAGGGCACGGTGACGCTGCCGTCCTCCTTAATGATGGCGGTGAAGTAGGGATACTGCGTTTCCTGAAGGGTCGAGCCGGGCAGGACGATCGCGGTGTTCATCTCGCCGAGCGCGCGGGAGAGAACGATGACGCTGTTCTGATAGAGGCTGCGGGTCGTCATGACATAGACGCCGCCGAAGACCAGCAGGAGAACGAGCGCCGAGATCGCCATCATGACGAAGACAAATTTCCATTTCAGGCTGCGGATCATGCGCCGGTTTCCTGCATTTCCAGCTTATAGCCAATATTGCGCACCGTGTTGATGGAGACCTTCGAGGCGACGAAGGCCAGCTTTTTGCGCAGAAAGGAGATATAGACCTCGACGTTGTTGTCTTCCGCGTTGCTCTCTACGCCCCAGATTTTGAGCAGGATGGTCTCTTTTGTGACGATCTGGTTGCTGTTCATGAGCAACAGGCGAAGCACGTCGAATTCCTTGCGCCGCAGGCCGATGTGCTTGGTCGGGCTGCGCAGCTCGAAGGTCGAGAGGCTCAGCGTGATGTCGCCAAAAGTGAGCTCATCCATGACGACCTCGCCCCGCCGCCTCGAGATCGCGTGCACGCAGGCGAGCAGCTCGCTCGTCTCAAATGGCTTGGTGAGATAATAATCCGCGCCGCTCTCGAGGCCGGTGACCTTGTCGGCGGTCTGCGCTTTGGCCGTGAGCATGAGCACGGGGGTGCTGATATTCTGCTTGCGCATCCGGCGCACGATCTCAAAGCCGTCGAGATAGGGCAACATAACGTCGAGGATGATCGCGTCAAAGATGCCGCTCATCGCGTTATCCAGACCCTCCTCGCCGTCGTAGGAGATCTCGGTCGTGTTGCCGTCCTTCTGCATGATTTCGGCGATGGTGTCCGCCAAACGCTTTTCATCCTCCACGATGAGGATCCTCATCATATCACCGCCCTGTGTCAGAATAAAGTAAAAACAGCGCGAATGCCTTGAAAATCAGTGTACGACATCGCCGCTTTGATTGCAAGTGAAGTATAGCCCGCAGAACTTAAAAAATTCTGAAATGGTTTCAGTTCGGTTTAAGCTCGCGGGGTTATTCTGCAAGCGTACCAGACAAGCGTTAGCGAAAAGCCGAAGCGATTTTCCTCCCCTTCGCTGCCCTGTGCCGCTTCGGTGTTCCTCTGGGCCTGCTCCATATCTCCGACAGGGCGGCAACTGCTTGAAACTGCATTTTTTGCAGATTTCATAACCGGGTCAATTGACCTGCCTTTTCGTAACTCCTCTTTATGGCCGGGCGGTTTTATGAGTTGGAATCGTCCGGCGGTCCTCAAAAAGGACGCTTCGAGCCTTTGATTTTCAATCAAAGGCTTTCTTTTTTTGCCCGCTGTGGGGGATAAAAAAGCGGCGCCTCGCCGTTGCAGCGGGACGCCGCCTGTTTTTGCGCGGTTAAGCGACGGGGTTAAACGAATCCTTGCCGAGCGAGCAGACGGGGCAAACCCAATCCTCGGGCAGGTCCTCGAAAGCGGTGCCGGGCGCGATGCCGTTGTCCGGGTCGCCCACCGCCGGGTCGTAGACATAGCCGCAGGGGCATTCGTATTTCATTGACATTTCCTCCTGATGTGAATTGTTTTTTTATGGAGCTGTATTGCATCCGCTTCAAACCGCTGCTCACAGGGCGGCGGCGAAGTTTTTGCCGTATTGACGGGCTGCCTCCAGCTCCTCCTCCGAGGGCTTAAAGCGCACGCGAAAGCCCTCGTCGGGCACCGTGAGCTTGAGCTGGCGCAGCCGCTCGAGAAGGCAGGGCACCGCCTCGCCGCTCCAGCCGAAGGAGCCGAACGCGGAAGCGGCCTTGCCCTTGTGCGTTGCGGGGAACATCGAGAGAGTCAGAGAATAAATCGGGGCGAGGGGCTGTCCGAGAATGGTCGGCGAGCCCAACAGAAACCCGTCGCAGGCGGCGAGCGCCGCCGTCACCTCGGCGGGGTCGCTCGCGACCATGTCGTAGAGCGCGGCGTCCGCGCCGCCCTCCCGCACGCCGTCCGCGATTCGCGCCGCGAGCGAGGCGGTGTAGCCATAGGCGGAGACATAGGGGATCACGACCTGCTTGCGCGGGCTCTTTTCGGGTGCGGCACACCATTTGTCGTAGAGCGCGAACAGCTCGTCGAGCCGGCTGTCGAGCACGGGGCCGTGGCCGGGGCAGACGAGAGCGGGGGCGAGCTCGCGTGCCTTTTTGATGCCGTTGACCATAAACGGGCGGCGGAACGGGCCGAGAATATTGTCAAAGTAATATTTGGTCGCGCGCAGGTAGCCGGCCTCGTCGGTGAGCGTGCTGCGCAGGATGCCGGGGTGGCTGTAGTGGGAGCCGAAGGAATCGCAGGTGAAGAGCGCGCGATCCTCCTCAAGCCAGGTGTACATGGTGTCGGGCCAGTGGAGATTGGGCAGGGAGAAAAAGCGCAGGGTCTTGGAGCCCAGACACAGCGTGTCGCCGTCCTTGACCGTGATCGAGGAAAAATCGCGGTTGACGATCTGCTTGAGAAAATTGATCGCGGAGGCCGTGCCGACGATCTGTAAGCCCTCGTTTTGCTCGAGCAGCGCCTCGATGCTGCCCGCGTGGTCGGGCTCGGTGTGGTTGACGATGAGATAGTCGACCTTCGCGATGTCGGTCAGGGAGGAGACGGAGGCGCGATACTCATCCCAGAATCTGCGCTTGACGGTCTCGACCAGCGCGGTCTTTTCTCCGCCGTCGATCCAATAGGCGTTATAGGTCGTGCCGAATTCGGTGTGCATGATAATGTCAAACACGCGAAGCTCGGGGTCGAGCGCGCCGACCCAATATAGCCCGTCGGTCAGTTGTTTTGGATTCGTCATTTTGTCTATTCTCCTTTTGCTTCATATATCTTTGTGTACCGGCAAAGAACGAGCCGTTCCCTCCTCCGGCCGGAGCCTGTCGAAAAACCGGCAACGGGGGCAGGGAGAAGGTCCGCGCTTTCGGTCAATGTCCGCGAAATTTTCCCTCTCCGGCGAAAACGTGTTTATCACCCGCGCCGGCGCCTATGATAAATATGGACAATATAGCTGAATTACAGAAAAACCAAGCAACCCCGTCGAGCCTATCATACCACATTTCCAGAGAAAGAAAAGAGAAAGAAGAAAATGGGGGGCGAAGCCGCGGGCAGAAGCGACGCACGCGGGTTTAGATGTGGAGGAAATAGGCTGACAACACTGAGAAACGCGTTTTCAGCGTGCTAGCGAGCTGTTGTGCTCCGCGGCGCGCCGGCCCGCGCGAATTCGCAGCCGCAGTAATCCTGCCGGTAAAGGGAGAGCTCCCTGGCGAGCCGGGTCGCCCGCAGATAGCCGTTTTTCTTTTTGAAGTCGGCGGGCAGCCAGGCCACCCCGTGCGCCGCCGCGGCCGCCTCGCCCGCGGCGTTGACGAGCGGGGCGCTTTTGTGCGGGCTGACCGTCAGGGTTGAGGCGACGAGCCCAATGCCGCGCGCCGCAGCGAAAGCGGCGGTGCGGTCCAAACGCAGCGCAAAGCAGGAGGCGCAGCGCGCGCCACCCTCCGGCTCCGCTTCGAGGCCGCGCGCCGCCTCGAGAAACAGCGCGTGCTCGTAGGGATCCTCCGCGAAGTCGACGGGATGGGGATAGGCGACGGTCTGAATCAGGCGAATCTGCTCGGCCTTGCGCTTTTCATACTCCGCGCGGGGGAAGATATTCGGGTTGCAGTAATATACCGTGACGCGAAAGTGCCGCGCGAGCGTCTCCAGAACCGAAGAGGAGCAGACGGCGCAACAGCTGTGCAGCGCAAGCGCGGGCACGTCTTCGCCGAGCGCCGCAATGCGCGCCTCCATTTCGAGCTGATAGTTGACCGACACGGAAGGCCTCCTCCAGATTGTTTGACAAATGTAGCTGTTCGTGTTAAAATAAGCGCAGATTCCGCGCCGATAAACCTATTTTAATAATATCCGGCGAATTTTGCAACAAACTAATCGATGATTGCCACTTAACATTCAAGCACGGCTGTGCTATAATTTTATAGATTACGGCATGGGAAGCCGTTTTTCGACCAGTCAGGAGAAAGGAGCAACCCAAGGGAATGGATGAAAAGAACCGAAACGGCGGCAACCCGCCGGCGGAAAAGTCCTCTGCGGGCGGAAAAAAGAACCTCGACGCTTTCTTTGAGGAGCTGGAATCCAGCGGCGCTCTGGAGGGTGGAGAGGCCAGACGTTCGGGCAAAGATCGTTATGATCCGGACTATATAGATTTGAGCGACTATGAAAAATCCGAAACCGGCTTTGTGAGCCTGAGAGAGGAGAAGGCGGGCGTGCGCAGTTTTGATTCGTCGCGGGCGGACGGCGCGAGGCCGGACGGCAGGCGCGAGAGCGCCGGGACAAAAAAAGGCGAGAAGCCCGCGGCGGCCTCCTCTGCGGGCGGCAGGAACGGGCAGAAGAAAAAGGGCAAAAAGGGCAAGGACGGCGAGAACCGGCATCGCGGCTGGCGGGTTTTCGGCAAGCTGGTGCTGTGTGTCTTCTGCATCGGCGTGATTGCCGTTTGCGCCGTCACGGTCGCGGCGGCGATGTATCTCGCGCGCGAGACGGCGGACGACGACGCGCTGCTCGACCTCAACTCGCTCAAGCTCAGCTTTGCGACCCGCCTCATGGCGCAGAACGAAAACGGCGAGTGGTATGAATACCAGCGCATTTATGAGGATGCCAACCGCGTCTGGATCGAATACGACGATCTGTCCAAGGAGCTGATCGACGTGACAGTGTCGTCGGAGGATCAGCGCTTCTGGACCCACAAGGGCGTCGACATCAAGCGCACCCTCGTCGCCTTCCTCAACGAGTATGTGCTCAAGGGATATTTTTATGAGAACACCCAAGGCGGCTCGACCATCACCCAGCAGCTCATTAAGAACATCACGGGCGAGGCCGAGGTCGAGGGATCGTCGGGCGCGCTGCGCAAGCTGAAGGAGATCTACCGCGCGTTTATGCTCGAGCGGCGCTACTCCAAAAACCAGATCCTTGAGGCCTATCTCAACACCGTCAACTTCGGCGGCAAGGTCGAGGGCATCGAGTCGGCGGCCAACTATTATTTCGACACCTCGGCCAGCGACCTGAGCTATGCCCAGAGCGCGGCGATCGTGTGTATCACCAAGTTCCCGACGGCAAACAACCCGTTTATCAACCCGGATGAAAACCAGCACCAGCGCGAGGACGTCGTGCTGTGGACGATGCACGAGCGGGGGGAGATCAGCGACACCGACTATCAGGCGGCGCTGAGCGAGAGCAAAACCTTTGTGTTCGACACGCCGGGCGGCAGCGCCGCCTCCTCAACCGAGCAATGGAGCTGGTTCACCGAGACGGTTCGCAGCGAGGTGATGCGTGATCTTCAGGAGATCAACGGCATGAGCGCGGACGAGGCCTATGACATGTTCTATAATCAGGGCCTGACAATCTATCTGACGATCGACCCCGCGATTCAGAAGGTGGTCGAATCGGTCGCCTACGACGAGCAGTATTGGAGCAGCGACTATAAATTCAACAGCAGCGCGTCGTCGAGCAGCAGCAACACCCGCATCTGGCCCGAGCTCGAATACGAGTATGAAAGGGACGAGAACGGCGACTATGTGCTCGACGAAAACGGCGACCGGGTCGAGGTGCTCGCCAAAAACCAGGTGCAGGCCGCGATGGTGGTGCTCAACTATAAGGGCGAGCTGCTCGGCGTCGCCGGCAGCATCCGCGAAAAGGACGGGAACCTCGGACTCAACCGCGCCGTCGGCACCATCCAGTATGTCGACGCGAACAGAAACCCCGTTGACAGGGACGACCCGAACATGTACACCTACGAGCAGGTGGGCGGCGTGCGGCAGACCGGCTCCTCCATGAAGCCGATCGCGGTCTATGCGCCCGCCGTCGAGCTCGACAAGGTGACCATGTCCAGCCTCTTCCGCGACCAGCCGGTGACGACCATCGGCGGCCAGCCCTGGCCTCGCAACTACAGCCGCAGCTACGGCGCGCCGGTCACGGTGCACGAGGGGCTTGTGCGCTCGCTCAACACCACGGCGGCCGGGGCGATGATGCTCATCGGCTATGATTACAGCTTTGATTTTTTGACCACGAGCCTCGGCATCACGACGCTGGTGGACGATGTGCCCAGCCCCTATGACCACTCGAACATCCTCTCCGACCGCGGGCTCTCCCTCGGCCTGGGCGGCCTGTCGGTCGGCGTCAGCCCCTATGAAATGGCGGCGGCCTACGCGGTCTTCGGCAACGGCGGCACCTATTATGAGCCGCACTGCTATACCCGCGTGGTCAACGCGCGCGGCGACATCGTGCTCAATAAAGAGGAGGCCATCGAGGTCAACAAGGCCATCTCGGACGAGACCGCGATGATTATGAACAAGATGATGCAGGGGGTCACGACCTCTGCCTTTGACGGCGCGACCGGCTATTATATGCGCCGCGGCTATGACAACACCCGCTTCCCGATCGCGGGCAAGACGGGCACCTCCTCGGACGACAACGATTTCTGGGCCATCGGCATGAACCCCTATTATGTCATGGCGGTCTGGGAGGGGTATGACGAATATGAAAGCCTGCCCAATCTGCGCCCGCACTGCACGCAGCAGGCGTTTGCGCTCGTGATGTCCCAGATCAGCGCAGAGCTCGACACGGATCTCGAGTTCCCCGTCGCCGAGGACATCCTCGTGCGGCAGTACTGCACGGCGTCCGGCGACTTGGCGAGCGACGCCTGCCCCGACACCCGCACAGGCTATTATAAGCCGGGAACGCTGCCGCCCGTCTGCGACCACACGCTGGTGCCCAGCGAGGAGGAGCTTGCGGCGATGGAAAATCAGCCGAGCTGAAACGCATGGATAATAGAGCTCGGTCCTCCGGCTTAGCCGGAGGACCGAGTAAGCTCTGGAAGGGCATTTTACCGGCGCAAGTATCAAAAAGACGCGCTGGAAATACTTTCACTTGCAGCTTTTTCTCTGCCACCAGCAAACGGAAAAGTCTATACTTAATTGAGGCCTGAGCAGATTTTATTGATATTTCATTCTCAGCCCGCTTCGCTCGATGCTTGATGCAAAAAGCTTTTTTGTGGACTCTCCCCGCCGGCATTGCCGGCGATTTCCGAAACCAATAAAAGCCCCGAAGCCTTTGGCTTCGGGGCTTTTGCCGCAGGGTCACAGATCGTCCGCGTCCTGCACCGGCTTTTCCTCTTCGTCGACCGGACGGCCCGTATAGCTGCCGCTAGGGTCATAATCCTCCATCACGGCGCTGGCCGCCTCGAGAACTTTTTCCAGTTTGTTTGAACCCATATAATCCGGCATATCGCCGCGCATAAAAAACACCGCCTTTATTTGTTTGGGATCGGTCTTATTTTTTGCCGCTTCCCTGGCTTTCATGCAGATGGCAGAAACTGACGTCAAGGAAAGCCGACAAGGGGGAAAACGGACATGGAGGCAAAACGGGGGAACGGCCCCGCTTTTATCTCGGGACAGGGGATGGAAAAACGCTTTCGCATGACGGGTCCGCGAGGCAAAAGCAGGGCAGTTTTCGGCATATTCAGCGTGATTGTTCCGAAAATATCCAAAAATTATGTTTTTTTCACTTGACAGAAAAATCTCAACCAGTATATAATGCCAGTGAATTGAATACCCGCGTTCAGTGCTCCCGCGCCGCCGGCGACGGGAGATAATAGGGAATCAGGTGCAAATCCTGAGCGATCTGGTCACTGTGAGCGAGGAGTCTGCCGCAAATGCCATTGCGAAAGCGAGAAGGCGCGGAGGGCGAAGACGCGCGAGTCAGGAAACCTGCTGGATGTGGTGTGGATAGGTATCTTCCGCAGAAAGGGACCTGTCCGGCGCGCGGCTCTGTCATTAAACGGGGCTTTGGTTTTGCGTGTTTGGGACTTGCTCTCTTGTGGGCAAGTCCCTTTTTGCGGTGATAAATAAAAACCACAAAAAGGAGCAAACCGATGATGAAAAAAGCACTTTCCCTGTTTCTGGCCCTCGTTTTTGTCATGAGCCTGATAGCTTGCGGTGGCCAGAACGCCTCTGGCGACGACACAAATCCCAACGCAGGGGGCGGACAGCCCGGCACTTCGGAGAATGTCAACGATCCAAACCAGCCGGAGGGCGGCTATTACCCCGTCACGATCACTACCTACGATTATGAGGGCAACGAGATCGAGACCACGTATGAAAAGGTCCCGGAAAAGGTCCTGTGCGTTTATCAGGGCACGATCGAAACCATGATCGCGCTGGGCCTGGAGGATCACGTGGCGGCCAGCTACGGCCTGGACAATCCCGTCAAGGCGGAATGGGAGGCCGGTCTGGCGAAGATGAATTACAACGAGGAGGTCTTCGCGCCCGACAAGGAGACGGTTCTGATGATGGAGCCGGACCTGATCTTCTCCTGGGGCTCTATTTTCAGCGACAAGAACCTGGGCGATCAGACCGAATGGATCGCCAACGGAACCAATACCTATATCAGCTCCAACACCCGCCGGGGCGGCCACGACCGCACTTTGGAGAATGAGTATACCGATCTCATCAATATCGGGCGGATCTTCCATGTCGAGGACAAGGCGCAGGCGATTGTCGACGAGATGAAGAACGAGATTGCCAACGTTCTCGCCCAGACAAAGGGGCAGGACGCGCCCCGCGTGGCGATTATTGAGTTTTTGGGAGACAGCATCAGCAATTACGGCGCGTCCCAGCTGGGCGGCGATATGGTCAAGCAGCTGGGCGGTGAGCTGGCGGAGCCGGAAGCCAGCTCCATCGGCAAGGAGGATCTGTTGGCTCTCGACCCGGACGTGATCTTTGTGGTCTATATGGCCCGCACCGAGGGCGTGGAGGAGGATATGCGCGCCAACGTGGTGGATGACCCCGCTTTTGCGGAGTTGAGCGCGGTGAAAAACGATCGGATTTGTACCATTATGCTGGGCGATATGTATGCCAGCACCGTGCGCTCCATTGACGGCATCCGCGCTTTTGCCGCCGGGATGTACCCGGAGCTGTACCAGTAAGCCATGGCCGGGAGGAACGAAAATTCGGGCCCGCATACGGCGCGGCTCTGGCTGGTCGTGCTGATCCTGCTGCTGGCGGCGCTGGCGCTGTCTCTGCTGGCCGCGGTGACTGTCGGCAGCACCAATATCCCCATCTCGGACGTATACCATGTGATCTTCCACAAGCTTTTCGGTGTGGGGGAAGAGGCATGGGGAGAGGGGAACCTGTTTCGGGCCGTGTGGTTTCTCCGCCTGCCCCGGCTGATTCTGGCGGCGGGGATCGGGTGCAGCCTTTCGGTGTGCGGCGTTGTCATGCAGGCGGTCGTGAAGAACCCGCTCGCGGACCCGTATGTGTTGGGCATTTCCTCAGGCGCTTCTCTCGGGGCCACGCTGGCGATCATGTTGGGCGTGGGGGCGGTATTTGGCGGGAACTCGGTCGGCATTCTGGCTTTCCTGGGGGCTTTTGCGGTGTCCCTGCTGGTTGTGGGGCTGGCGAATGTCGGGGGAAAGGCCAACTCCGTCAAGCTGCTGCTGGCGGGCATGGCGGTCAGCAGCGTGTGCAGCGCGTTTTCCAATTTCATTGTCTACACCGCGCACGACCGGGAGGGAATGCAGACGGTGACCTATTGGATGATGGGCAGCCTCGCGGGGGCCACCTGGGAACGGGACGCGGCGGTGCTGCTGGTCGCGTTGCTCGGCGCGGGCTTTTTCTGGACCCAGCACCGCAATCTGAACCTGATGCTGCTGGGGGACGAGAGCGCCATCACGTTGGGCACCGACCTCCATCGCTGGCGTCAGCTGTATCTGCTGGTTTCGGCCGCCATGGTGGGCTTCGCGGTCTATGCGGCCGGGATGATCGGCTTTGTGGGCCTGATTATCCCCCATGTGGTGCGGATGATTTTCGGCACGGACCACAAGAAGCTCATTCCTCTTTGCGCTCTGGCGGGCGCGGTGTTTCTGATCTGGGCGGATGTGGCCTGCCGGGTGCTCATCAAGGGAACCGAGCTGCCGATCGGGATCCTCACCTCCATGATCGGCGCGCCCTGTTTTATCTATTTGATGGCGCGAAAAAGATACGGCTTCGGAGGCGGGAACTGATGCGGATTGAAGCAAAAGACGTGCAGGCCCTTCTCGGCGGCAACCATATCCTCAAGGGCATCGACATGAACGCCGCGGGAGGGGAGCTGATCGGGATTATCGGCCCGAACGGCAGCGGCAAGTCCACTTTGCTCAAGTGCATTTACCGGGTGTTGAGGCCCACCGCCGGCGCGGTGTATCTGGACGGCAGGGAGCTGGAGCGCTATTCCTACAGGGAATCGGCCCGGCGTGTCGCGGTGGTGGCCCAGCACAACTACTACAACTTCGATTTTTCGGTAAGGGATGTGGTTCTCATGGGCCGGGCGCCCCACAAGCGGGCGCTGGATCGGGACACCGCCGAGGATCATCAGATCGTGGCGGAGTCTCTGGAGACGGTGGGAATGGCGGAGTTTGCGGACCGCTCCTTTTCCACCCTGTCCGGCGGGGAACAGCAGCGGGTGATTCTGGCCCGCGCGCTGGCCCAGCGGACGCCCTGCCTCATTCTGGACGAGCCGACGAACCATCTGGACATCAAGTATCAGCTCCAGCTGATGGATCTGGTGCGGGGGCTGGATCGAACGGTAATTGCCGCCGTTCATGATCTGAACATCGGCGCGATGTACTGCGACCGGCTGTACGCCGTGAAGGACGGGGAAATCGTGGGACAGGGCACGCCCGGAGAGCTGCTGACCCCCGACTTTATCCGGGCGGTCTACGAGGTGGACGCGCGGGTCGTGACAGAGAAGGACGGCTCGCTGCATATCCTGTTCCATCCGGGGCAAGGGGCGGGAAACAATTCTGAAGAGGAGAAGCGCCCGACCGGCTCGGATGCCCGTCGGATTGCGCGAAAAAAGGACGGCGCAAAGGAGCCGAGCGGGGTCGGCCGGGAACGCTGACAGCGCCAAGGCCCCGGAAGGCTCCGGCAGGTGTCTCAAAAGCTGCGTTCCGCTTCGGCGGCATTGCCCGTGAACGGGCGGCGAGCCCTGCCGCTCGCTGTATTTCCTGTTTCCCAATCTCTGCTGCGGCCCGCTTCGCCCGCGATCGGAAGCGAAAGCCGTCAATATTCTCGCGGCAGAAGCCGTTGATCCCATAGCATTCTGGCTAAGCCCCAAAAGGGCTTTTTACCGGCAAGCATTGAAAATTCTTTCGCTTGCAGCCTTTGTCCTGCTGCCTGTAAACGGGCAATTATCCATCAAATTGAAGGCAGCGCTGATTTGACGGAAAATTCTTTTGTAGCTCGCTTCGCCCGATGCTTGACGCGAAAGCTTTTTTACGGGAAACCTTCCCCGGCATAGCTGCGGAGGCTTCCATTGACAATAAAAGCGCAGAGCCCGTACTGTGAGCGGGCTCTGCGTTTTTGACAATCAGATCGTGCCGTTGAAGAGCGCTTCGGGGTCGATATATTTATCCCCTGTGCGCGCCTCGAAGTGGAGATGCGGCAGCTCGCCGTTTTCGAGCATCGCGGTCTCGCCGACCAGGCCGATCGTATCGCCCTGATTGACCCGCTGCCCCGCCGAGACCATGGCCTCGTCCTTGAGGTTGGCGTAGCGAACGGTGTAGCCGGTGTCGAGCGCGAGCTCGACGACATAGCCCCACATCGGGTCGAGCTCCGCGCGGGTGATCTCGCCCGAATAGACCGCGACGACAGGGTCGCCGGGCTGCGCGGAATAGTCCGCGCCGTTGTGAGTGCGCCAGTCGTTCATCGTCAGGCTGCGGATGAGCTCGTCGCCGCTGAACGCGGTCTGCACGCCGCCGCTGACCGGGCGGGTATAGACGGGCAACAGCGGTTCCTCGGTCAGCGAGGAGACGGGCTCGTCGTCGATGTCCGGCTCAGGCTCGGGCTCCGGGGCGGGTGTGGGCGCAGGCTTGGGGTCCGGCGTCACGACGATGGGCTGGTCGGGCACCGGCTGCGAGACCTCGGCGTTATTGGACGGCGACTGCACGTCCGGGATCGTGACGAGGCTCATGACGGCGTAATAGGACGCGACCGCGCCCGCCGCGACCAGCACCACCATCGCGATGTAGAACCCGTTTTTTTTGAGAAATGCGCGCAGCGTATTGCGCTTTTCCTTGCGATTTTTCAATTGTATTCACTCCCTTTTGACTCTATTTTGAGCCGGGAAAGCAATTTTATTCGGTTGCTTGACCTTTTTTTATGCGAAGTGTAGAATTTATCATATAGACGGGAGGAGGGAGACGGATTGAGCGGGAATTACGTTGTCGGCGTTGGGGCGGCGAATCTGGATGTACACGGGCGCAGCCGCGCGCCGCTCAGGCTGCGCGACTCCAACCCGGGCAGGATGAACACCTCGGCGGGCGGCGTGACCCGCAATATCCTTGAAAACGCGGCGCGGCTGGGCGCGGACGCGAGGCTGATCGCGGCAATCGGCGACGACGTGTACGGCGAGAAGATTCTGCGGGACAGCGAGCGCGGCGGCATCGACATGAGCCCGTGTATCCGGGTGAAGGATGGCGCTTCCTCGACCTATCTCTCTCTGCTCGACAGCGGCGGGGATATGTATGTCGCGCTCAGCGACATGAGCGTCGCGCGCCATATCACCCGCGCGGCGCTGGACGAGCGCCGGGAGCTGATCCGAAACGCGGCCGCCGTCGTGACCGACCCCTGCATCGGCGCGGACACGATGCGCTGCCTCGTCAGCGAGGTCGCGCAGGAGGTGCCTGTCTTCGTCGACCCGGTTTCCACCTATTATGCGAGCACGATTCGGGATTTTATCGGCGCGTTTCACACGGTCAAGCCCAACGAGCTCGAGCTGGAGGTGCTCTCGGGCGTGGCGGTGACCGATCTGAAATCGATCGACGAGGCCTGCCGCGCGCTGCTTGCGCAGGGTGTGCGGCGGGTGATTGTCAGCCGGGGCAGGGCGGGCTGCTATTACCGGGACGCACAGGGGCGCGCGCTTTCGCGTTGTCTGCACCCGGTGGAGAAGATGGTCAACGCGACAGGTGCGGGGGACGCGTTCATGGGCGCGGTGACCTACAGCTGGTTGCAGGGCTTTGACGTAGAGCGGACGCTGGACGCCGCGTTGGCCGCCGGGATGCTCGCAATCCTGGCGGAGGAAACGATCAGCCCGCAGATGAATATGGTACAAATTGAAAGAATAATAAAGGAGAACAGTTTCACATGAGTTTTGAAAAGTATCTGGACGTAGCGCCCGAAATCAGGCAGGCGCTGGCGGAGAACCGGCCGGTTGTCGCGCTGGAATCCACCATCCTCAGCCATGGGATGCCCTATCCGCAGAACATGGAGTTCGCGGCGAATGTGGAGAAGATCGTGCGGGAACTGGGCGCGGTGCCCGCGACGACGGCGATCATCGGCGGCCGGCTCAAGGTGGGCCTGACGCCGGAGGAACTCAACATGATGTGCAACCCCAAGGACATCGGCAAGGTCAGCCGCCGCGATGTTGCGACCTATGTCGCGACGGGCAAAAACGGCGCGACGACGGTCGCGACGACGATGATGCTCGCGCATATGGCGGGCATCCGCGTCTTCGCGACGGGCGGCATCGGCGGCGTGCACCGCGGCGCGCAGACGACGATGGACATCTCGGCCGACCTGCAGGAGCTGGCGAATACGCCGGTCTGCGTCGTGTGCGCGGGCGCGAAATCGCTGCTCGATCTCGGCCTGACCCTCGAATATCTCGAGACCTTCGGCGTGCCGGTGCTCGGCCTGCGCACCGACGAGCTGCCCGCGTTTTATTGCCGGTCGAGCGGGTTTAAGCTCGATTATAACTGCGCGGACGAGGCGGAGGTCGCCAAGATCGTGCACACCAAGTGGGATCTCGGCCTGAAGGGCGGCGCGGTGGTCGGCAACCCGATCCCCGAGGAGTATGCGCTGGATTATGACGAGATGGAGAAGGTCATCGTCAAGGCGCTCGAGATGGCGAAGGAGCAGGGCATCCGCGGCAAGGACACGACGCCGTTCCTGCTCGCGCATATCAAGGAGTTGACCGACGGCGTCTCGT
>CAZKRQ010000003.1:18629-21828 GCA_964555125.1 uncultured Oscillospiraceae bacterium | reverse complement strand
GCGAAGGGCCTTCAACGGGAAGAAGACGCGTTGCCGGACTGCTACATAATGCGGCTTGGTAGTATGTGCGCGCGGATCACGCCGGACACCTACGGCGGGACGGGGTGCATTCTGATTGAAGTTTGCTTGAACGGCTACGGGCGCGCCTTCCAGCTTCACGATCCGGAAACCCTGCAACAAGACTTCAAGGCCGAAGAAGACCGCTTGCGGAAGGATCGGCGGGAAGCCCTGCAAGACTGGATCGACACCAACGGGCCGGACGTGTGCCACGCGGAGGTTGAAAAGATATGGAACAGGACGTAAGGCGGCACGCCCGCCGCAAACGCTTTTCCCTTCCCCTTGCATTGCTGGCGGCGGTGGTGGTGCTTTCGTTCTTCGGCATGGCGGCCACGTCCAGAAGGCCGGAGGCCGCCGCCCCGCCGCTTCCGGAATTCACTATTTCCACCGACGCGGCGTTGATAACTTCCCCGCCTTCGGCGGCTGAAACGCCCGCGCCCTATGTGCCGGACGAAGCGGAAGTTGAAATGCTGGCGCGGGTGCTATGGGGCGAAGCCCGCGGCGTGCCTTCGGACATGGAAAAAGCGGCGGTTGTGTGGTGCGTGCTGAACCGTGTTGACGCGGCGCGCTGGCCGGACACGGTGGCCGGGGTAGTAACAGAGCCTTCACAATTCGCGGGATATTCGCCGGATTATCCGGCCACGGAAGAGTTGAAGGCCATTGCCGCGGACGTGCTGACACGGTGGGAGCGGGAGCGGCGGGAAGGAGGCGACGTGGGCCGCGTCCTTCCCGCGGAATACTTCTTCTTTACGGGCGACGGGGAACGAAACTATTTCCGCACGGAATACACGGGCGGCGTGTTTTGGGACTGGACGTTACCAAACCCATACAGCAGTTGAAAGAAAGGAGCTATTCAAACTATGGCAAAGCAGGACAAGCAGGGCGGCGGCTGGGCCTTCCCCGCCCCGCTGGAAATTATCAAGTGCAAGGAAGGCAACAAAGAGTACATGAAGGAACGCCGGAACCGGAAAGGCGGGCGGCTTATGCTGGTATGCGAATACCCGCTTTCGGCGGCTGACAGCTTCGGCGGCGACGAAGCGCGCACGATCTGGCGGCTGGCGAAGAAAGCCGCGCGGGACTTCTTGCGGGTATCGTGGATCACAACCGCCGTCGTGCGGGCCTTCCCGAAGGAAAACGCCGTGCGCGTCTTCGGGAAGTATTAGGGGGTGCGCGTATGTGTGATTTTTGCCGGAAATTCGATTTTGGCGCGGCAAAGTGTGAAGTGGACAAGTACGGCGCGCGCATTGCAAACGCCGGGGGTTCTTACCGCTTCCCGCCGCGTGAACAGTTCAATTACTGCCCGCATTGCGGCGCGCCGCGGGAGGCGGTGCAGATGGAGCGGGGGCCGGAGGAAGGAGGCGGCGACGTATGAAGATCAAGAGCATTGCCGCGATCTGCAAGAAAGGGAAACAGGTTGTTTTATTCAACCGCCACGAAAGCGGCGGGACGTTGCAACAGTACATAGGCGACGGAATGACCGCATATCCCGTTTCCGGCCTTCCGGAGCTGGACGAAGAAAGCATTTTGACGATCTTTGACGTGCCGGAAAAACAGCGCGAAGACTGGTTTGTACGGGTGCGGGACGTTCCGGAAGGGATCAACTTTGAAGACACGGACGCAAACGAAAAGATGATTGAGCGGGACAACCTTTCAATCATTTTCAGCGGCCACACGTTGAAGCCGTTACAGACGCGGCGGGGGCTGGTATTCATTCAAAGCCGTTATTTGTCGCCCGTGTCGGACGTGCTGGACGTGTTGGAGCTATACGAACGCTTCACGCCGCAGGGAACGCCGTACATTGTGGCAAAGGCGGGCTTCCTGCTTCAAGCGGTGATTATGCCCTATGACGTTATCACGGCGGGGTTTGTGGAACGCCTGCAACGGCTGGCGAGTGATTGCGCTTTTGCCCTTGATCTTCGGCGGCAGGAAGAGGCAAACGCCGCCGCCCGCGAAGGGACGGGCGATCCGGCGCAATGTACCTTCAACGTGGACGCGTCCACGGGGGAAGTGCTGGAAGAAAGCGGGGCGGGCGAAGATGGTTAAGAAACATAGGGCTTCGCGCATTATCTTTCTTTCAATAGAAGATATACAAAACACGTCGGAAGTGATATTGCAAGCGGAAGAAACAGGGGAAAAATTTGAGGACGGGAAGCACGCCTATCTTTGCGAGGTTTTACACCCATGCAATTACAATCGGGAAGATACCGCGGAAAGATTAGCGGAAGAGCTGGTAAAAGCGAACGTAGAAAACAGCTTTTTGCGGCGGCGGGTGGATCGCCTGAACAAAGAGTTGCAGAAAGCGAGGGCAGGCGCATGAACAAGGCTTTGTTGTCTTCAAAAAATATGTGCTGGTGTACGCCGCAAGACTTTTTCGACAAGCTGAACGAAGAATTTTCCTTCACGCTGGACGCGGCGGCCACGGATAAAACGGCAAAATGCCCGCAGTATTTCACGCCGGAAACGGACGGGCTTAAATCCTCTTGGAAAGTTGCGGGGGGGGGTACAGTGTTTTGCAATCCCCCGTATGGGCGGGAAATCGGCAAATGGGTTCGGAAGGCATACGAAGAGGCGCAGGCCGGAACGCCGATCGTGCTTCTTATTCCGGCGCGGACAGACACAACCTATTTTCACGAATTCATTTACCACAAAGCGGAAGTGCGCTTCATCCGCGGGCGGCTTCGATTCACGGACGAAGACGGCAACGCCGCCGATCCCGCGCCCTTCCCTTCTATGCTGGTAATTTATAACGGGGAGGCGGTGCGGAATGAGCAAAGAGAAGAAACCGCCGTTTGATTGCCTGCTTGGTATTGATCCGGAAAGGGCGCAGAAGTGCAAGCCTTCGGAATGCCCGGAATGCGGATGGAACAAGCCCGTTGCAGACCGCCGCCGCGCTTACCAGAGGGAACACGGCTTGACGCTTTGCGCGGATGGGTTACGGCGGCTGGTAATGCGAAAGGCGGTGAAAAAATGAAATTCAAGGTTTGCCCGTGGTGTGGAAGTCACCTTGACTATGGCGAAAGGTGCGATTGCACCGACAAGGCCGGATAGGAAGGAGGCGCGCAGAGTGCTAAAGCGGATCAGGCCGGAAAGCGGAAGCCCCGCCTTCTGGATCAGAAAGCGGGGTAACACGTTCATAGCATAC
>CAZKRQ010000003.1:0-18529 GCA_964555125.1 uncultured Oscillospiraceae bacterium | reverse complement strand
TTGACCGCGGAAGCGGCGGGGCGGCTTCAATCCCCATTCGGCAATGATCCCTTCGCGCTGGTTGCGCGAGCCTTCGGCAATCTATTTCCGGATCGGGAATACAGCGCGTACATAATGCCGGAAGTGACAGGCGAAAACGGGAACAGCGCGTGCGGGGTGACAACCTTTCCGGAAGACGGTTCGTCGCCCTTGGTGGAGGTATCGGGAGAAATCCCCATTGCGGCGGGGGTGGAAGTGCTGGCGCATGAGCTGGCACACGTCGCCACGCCGGAAGACCGCACGCACGGCGACGCATGGCGGGCCGCATTCGATCGGATTTTTGAGGAATACAACCGGATCGCGCAAGAGCTTTTCGGGGAAGGAGGCGAAGAGCCGTGACAGAAAAGCGGCCGGCCGCAGAAGTAAAACCCGTTTTGAAGTACGCTGGGGCAAAATGGAGGCTTGCGGACTGGATTATAGACCATTTCCCGCAACATGAAATCTACCTTGAACCGTTCTTCGGTTCGGGCGCGGTATTCTTCCGGAAAGCCCCCGCAAGGCTGGAAACGATAAACGATCTTGACGGGAACGTTGTAAACCTTTTTCGTGTATTGCGGGAAGAGCCGGAACAGCTGGCGGCACTGATTGAATTAACGCCGTGGGCGCGGGACGAATACTATTCTTCCTATGAAAAGACGGGGGAGCCATTAGAAGACGCACGCCGCTTCCTTGTTCGGTGCTGGCAGGCTTTCGGAACTATGACGGCGGCGCGCACAGGCTGGCGGCACAGCGCAACCGGACGTTCCCCCGTCATGCCGCGGCAATGGTGCGGCCTTCCGGAAAGGCTTTCGGCGGCGGCGTGGCGGCTGAAAGACGCGCAAATAGAAAATATGGACGCGGGACAGCTGATAAAGAAGTATAACGATCCCCGTTGCCTTATCTACGCCGATCCACCATATACGCCGGAAACACGCCGGAAAAATATCTATGCCGAAGAAATGACACTTGAACAGCATTTGCAGATGTTAGAGGCACTAAAAGCGCATTCCGGTTCGGTAGTAATAAGCGGCTACGACAACGAAATTTATAACGATATGTTGAAGGGCTGGCGGCGGGTTCAGAAAACGGCCTATGCAGAACGCGGGCAGGAAAGAACCGAAGTTATTTGGATCAAAGGAGAATACGGGGGCCTGCTGGAAGCGGGGTGCGGTGGACAATGACGAAGAGTGAAGCAAAGGCCGCCTTCCTTGCACAAGAGCCGATAATATACGGCGGGATAACGTATCTTCACATTTCCGGCTTGGTTTATCGGTTGCAGGGAGGCAAGACGGTTCTAAAGCTGGAATTGGAAGACAAATGCTTGCACAGCGTCACGATTGCCGATCCGGAGCGGGTGACGCGGGCGGGAAAGGAGGTTGAAACGTGAACGAGCGGGACACGCCCGACATACCAGAATTGAAGCCGTGCCGCTATTGCGGCGGGCGGGCCGAAATCGTCAAAAAGCGGTTTACATACTTTGAGCCGCGCCCGCTGATTTTGTGTCACGAATGCGGGCTTACCACAAGGGAGTTTGAAACGGTGGAAGAAGCCGTTGAATATTGGAACAAATGAAAGGAGCTATTCAGACATGGAAAAAACAATGAAAACCGGAAGCGTTGGCAAGCTGGCCGCAGAAAGCCGCTTCACCTATGGCGGCGTGGAATGGGTGGTGCTGGAACACAACCTTTTGAAGAAAGCCGTGCTTGTGCTGGCCGCGGACGTGTTGAAGACGGAGAGCGGCGAAACGCGATATATGCCCTTCGACGAAGAAAACAAGAACGATTTTGCCGCGTCTTCCCTTCGGGCGTTCCTGAATGGGGACTTTTTGGAAGAACTGGCCGCCGCAGGTGCGGACAAGGAAGCCTTCTTGCCGCTTGCCCTTGATCTTACGTCTGACGATGGGTTGAAGGATTACGGCATTGACAAGGCAACGATCGGGATTTATACGGATCAGATTTACCGCCAATTCCGCAATATCATTCCCCCCGCGTCTGATTGGCATTGGACGGCAACGCCGTTTTCCACCGCCCGCAATGGCTACGAACATTTAGTACGCTATGTCGATTCTTCGGGCGCGTTGAGCAACAACGGCGACGCGTGCCTCGGCCTCCGGGGAGTCCGCCCGCTTTGCGTCTTGAAATCTGATATTATGGTATCTTTCAACGAAGACGAAGTGAAGGAGCGCACGCCGTCGATCGGGGAAATGATTGCACAGGCTATCATGCAGGGGGCGCAAATAACGTTTTCAAACGCGGGCGGCGAAGAGCCGCAGGAAGAGCCGGAAGAGGCCGCCAACGTCGAAGAGCCGCAGGCCGCCGCGGTTCAGCCGGACAGCGAAGGCGAAGCAAGCGCGCTTTATGCCCGCTTCGCCGCCCTGAAACGGGCGGGCTTCACAGAGGCGCAGGCGTTGGAGCTTGTTTCCGGCAAAGGAAAGTAACAGAAGGCCACGGGACAGGGTGGCGGCCACGCGCCGCCGCCCGCCCTACATTATATATATAGGAAAGGACGGGTTCATAAATGACGGCGTTTGATTTTATGGTTGCCGCCTTCTATTCCCTTGTAGGGGTTGTGTGCCTTGGGCTGGCGGTGGTGATCGTGTACGGCGTGGCCGTGGGAATTCGCAACGGATTGAAAGGCGGTGGAAAAGATGGGCGAAAACAGAAATAGCACCTTCGACGAAGAAATGCTTGCGCGGTGCGCTTATGCTTTGGGGTACGATCTGGCGCGCGCTTTGGCCGTTATGGGTGACGCATTCGCCCGCGGTATGGCTGGCGGCTTTGCAGACGTGGCCGCCCCCGCTGGCGGCGGCGTGGAGCTGGTACACGACGAAGAAGACGAAGAACCGGAGTTGAAGACGGATATTCAGGATTGCCGCGCGTGCTGGTGCGACGTATGCGGAAGAATTGAAGAATGCGAAAAGCACCGCGACGGCGAAAAGCCGGACGGCATACGCCCTTTTCCTTGTATTGGGTGCGTAAACGGTATGCGGTTTAAGCCAAAAGAAAAGAGGCCGTGCGCCGACTATTTACCGATCGAAGGTAACAACAACGGATAAAAAAGAAGAAGGCGGCTTGCGTTGCCTGCAAGCCGCCTTTCCCCCTTCGCGTTGCCGCGAAGAAGAGCTATTCAAACTAAAGATAGTATACCACCGCGGCGGCAGAATGTCAACTATGCGCCTGAAACACGGCGTATTTACGGGCTTGTAATGGGTATTAAGAAATGGACGGTAACAGCGGGAACGCGCTTGCGTTCAAACTGATAGCGTTTGATTTGATTTTAATTCCCCGTCGCCTGCTTTTGGATAATCACGACGGCGGCGCGTTGTCAAGGGTGCGAAGCACGGCGAAGCCGCTTGCCCTTGATAACGTGTTGCCGGAGTGATAAAAGCAGGATCGGCGGCGGGGAATAAAATCAAACAATGCGCGGGGCTGGTTTGTTGATGGATCAGGCGGCCCGCCCGCAGGCGCATTTTAATTCCTTAGAGCCTGCTTCCCCCTTTAGGGGGACGGGAGGGGGTAAAAGACCTTACGGCAAGCAGGGAGGGAACGGGAATGCCTTACAACAGTTCAAAATATGAATTCCTTTTTGACCGTTCGGAGGAAATCACAGAAAGCGCATTTGAGCGGTTGAAGCATAGAAACGTTTTCAGATACCGCGCCCGCACGATTAAGGCCGGGGACATTCTGGAAGTTGAAATTTTTCCTATTTGGAACACGCAAAACGAAGTTCGGAAGGCAAAGAAAGCGGCCACGAAAGAAGCACAGCGGAATTTGAATGACCGGAACGCGAAAAAGAAGTTGATCCGGAAAATCAATGCAAATTTCACGGGTGAAGACCTTTGCATAACTCTTACATACAAAAACGGGTTCGTGCCGGACGAAGAACAGGCGCGCCGCGATATTCGCAACTATCTTCGGCGGGTGCGGCAATGGCGCAGGAAGAACGGCCTTCCGGAATTAAAGTATGTGTATGTGATCGAGTACGGCGGCGGGGACGGCAGGCGCAAGCGGGTTCACCATCACGTCATAATGTCCGGCATGGATCGGGACGTTGCAGAAGCCTTGTGGCAGGGCCGGGGCTGGGCAAATGCCCGCCGCCTGCAACCGGACGATTACGGCCTTGAAGCTCTTGCCCGCTATATGACGAAGGAGCCGAACGGCGGCAAACGCTGGGCGGCAAGCAAAAACCTTGTTGATCCGAAAATCACGGAAGCCGATACAAAGATCAGCAAACGGAAGGTTGAGCAGATGGCGGCAGACTTTGAGGCCGCGCCCGCGGCAATCTTCGGCAAACTGTTTCCGGATTACTCTTTCAACGATTGCGAAGTGAGATATTCGGCATACGTGGCCGGGGCGTATATCTACGCCCGTATGTGCCGCCGTCCAGAGCCGCCGAAGAAGGCCACGAAGGGAAAGAAGGTGAAGCGGAATGGATAGGCAAAAATACATTTTGTGGCAATGCGAGGAAAGAAACAGGATTTTGCGGGAAATGTGGGAAAGGCCGGAAAGCGTAGACAAGGATATATTTAACCTGAAAATGATTTTGCTTGACATTGCACCGTTTTCCCGCTGGTGGCGATGGGGCTATATGCGTTCTCTTCGGCGGGCAATCAAGGCGTTAGAGAGAGAAAACAAAGAACGGGAGGTAAAAAAGCATGATTGACAATCCGCAGATCGGCGGGGAATGCTGGATTATAACGGATATTTGGGAAACTCTTTGCGCCGTTCCCGTGGAGATCGTAGCCGTGGAGCCGGACGGCGGCGGGATCGTGTGCCGCTGGCATATCACGGAAGAGTATTCGGAGGATTACGAAGGCTTGAAGCCGGAAGACCTTTTTTCCACGGAAGCGGCGGCACGGGCGGCGATCCATGAAGGGCGCGGCGGCGTTGAAACGTGGGTACGCTGGAAAGGTGGTGAAGACCATGCGCGCGAATAAAGCCCCATCCCTTCCCGCTCCAACGGAAAGCGCGGAACAACAATGCCTTTTCCGCTGGGCCGCCTATCAAAGCGGGCGTTTTCCGGAATTGGCCTTGCTTTATCACGTGCCGAACGGCGGGAGCCGGAAAAAGGCAGAGGCCGGACGCTTCCGCGCCGAAGGAGTGAAGGCGGGCGTGCCGGATTTGTGCTTGCCCGTCGCCCGCGGCGGCTTCCACGGGCTTTACATAGAGCTAAAGCGGCAGAAGGGCAGTAAAACAAGCGACGATCAAAAGCGGTGGTTGTCGGAGCTGGAAAAGCAAGGATATTTTACGGCCTTGTGCAAGGGCTGGGAGGCCGCCGCAAAGGTTATCACGGAATATTTGAGCATGGGAGGGAAACAGGCTTGAAAAGAAAGCGGTTTGTGAAGCTGGCTATGTCCTACGGGGTACAGCGCAACGAAGCGGAACGGCTGGCGAAGCTGGTTTGCGTTTTGGGTTCGTATGAAGGCGTTTTTGCGCATTATCGCCTTTATCTGGAAGGCAGGCGTGCAACTATGGCACTTCGGCGGGTTTATAAATCCGTCGTGCGTGCGGTTCGTCCTATGGTGGAATGCCTACGGGAATTTTTTAGCGGCATAGATTGGGCGGGACTTCTGGCCGCAGAAGACGAAGACGGCGAAAGCGGCGGGAAGGAGCTTTGACAATGGCAAAAATATCTATACGGGTGATCCTGAAAAGCGGCGTTGAATTTACAACAAAGTGCGATAGCTTCACACTGACAAGAAACGGGCTGGATCAGGTGACGGGCTACAAGATTAGCGGGATTGTGGAAAACAAGCCCGTGTATCTGGACTTTGAACAGGTGGCGGCGATCGTCCGCGTGCTTTCTAACGAAGGCCGCGAAGAGGCCGCCGAAACGGAAGAATAACGGAAAGAAGGTGCAGGACATGGGAAAGAAACAAGCGGGCATAATCACGGACGAAGTGCGGGAGCTGATAAACGAGGTTGCACGGGCAACGGCTTCTATGGCCTATATTGACGGCATGGGCGGCAACGTCAATTACTTCCGCGCAATGGAAAGCCTGCTTTTCAACTACAAGAAATTGCAAGCGTTAGTTGCCGATTATGAAGGCTATACGCGCGTGGAGCTTCAGGGGAAAAGCAAGAGCATAGGGAGCTTTTCACCTTCCAGCGGCGGCAACGCATACCGGACGGAAGATGATATACTGGAAGAGTTGGAGCGGGACAAGGTGAAGGCATACCACAGGACGCGGGCGCGGTTTGAAGAGATAGACCGCGTTATATCGCTGTTTGCGGATCGGAAGGAATTTCACGTTGTCCGGCTATACTACTTCGGGGAGGACGCGCAGGGGGAGCCGCGCCCCGCAGACGCGCAACCGTACACATGGGACGATATAGCGGAAGAGCTGGGGCGCATGGGCCTTGTACGGGACGCGAAAAGCGCGCGCCGCTGGCGCAACAAGATAGTAAACGACATGGCCGTGTGTATGTTCGGCAAGCCCGCGGCGGTGGCCGCTGGCACGTTCCGGAAGGAGCGGGCAAGCGGCAGGGAGTAAAACAGGGCCGAAAAATGCCCGTTTCGCGCCCGTTTCATGCCCTTGCATTGCCCGCTTATATATGCTATAATTATTACGCTGATTTATTGCGAATGAAACAGCACACTTCACAAGCTTTCACGGGTTCGCCCGTGGGGGCTTTTTCTTTTGCCCGGAAGGAGGCGGCAAGCGTGAAACCGTGGGCAGAAAGGTTTTACAATTCGGACGCATGGCGCGCGTGTCGTGAAGGGTTCTTGCAGTCAAAGGGTTATCTTTGCGAACGTTGTTCAACGCCTGACAATCCGATCGTGGCGAAGATAGCACACCACAAGAAATATTTGACGCGGCAGAATATCGACGATCCGCGGGTTGCGCTTTCATGGGATAACTTAGAGGCACTTTGCCAAGATTGCCACAACAAGGAACACCACAGAAGCGGCAGGCCGAAGCGGTACACCTTCGACGCAAACGGAAATCTTGTATATCCCCCCCATTCGCCGCAGAATTAGGGAGGGGGAAACACCGAGGGCGGGAGGATAAAAAAACCCCGCAGGCGCGCGCATAACGGGTGTACGCGGTGGGGGGTGTGGTAGAGGCCGGAAGAAAGGGGGCGTTTTTTATGGCGGCAAAGAAGGACTTGACGAAGGATCAGCGGATCAAGCGAGAGATCGCGCGGCTTAAAAGGGTTTTCCGTGACTTGGACAAAAACAAGTTGCAGACCGTGGAAAGCCTGATAAAAAACGCCGCGTTCATGGCCGTTTCGCTGGAAGAGCTACAAGAAATTATCAACGCCGAAGGCTACACCGTCGAATACCAGAACGGCGAAAATCAGAAGGGGACGAAGCAGAGCGACGCAGTAAAAACCCATATTGCAATGACGAAAAATCATGCTTCGATAATCAAACAGCTAACCGATCTTGTGCCGCCTGAAAAGAAAAAGGAAAGCCGCTTGCAGGCGTTACGGGACGAATAAATGCCGTTTGCAAACTACATTTACGAATATTTTTCAGGCATTCAGACGGGAAAATATACGGTTGGCAAGTGGGTTCGGCTGATTTATGAAATTGTCATTGCAGGGCTTGAACGCGGGGAATATTTCTTCAACGCGAAGAAGGCGAACAAGGCAATTCGCTTCATAGAAAATTTTTGTCACCATTGCGAAGGCCGGGACGATCTTTTGAAGCTGGAAGTGTGGCAAAAGGCTTGTGTTTCCGTGATCTTCGGGATTGTGGACGCGGACGGCTTGCGCGTGTTCCGCGAAGTCTTCATTGTCATAGGCCGGAAGAACGGAAAGACGCTTTTTGCTTCGGCGGTGATCGCATACATGGCCTATTTAGACGGCGAATATGGAGCGAAAATATATTGCCTTGCGCCGAAGCTGGAACAAGCAAACATCGTATACGACAACTTTTTTCAGATGATAAAGAAGGAACCGGAGCTTTCGGAGCTATCCAAAAAGCGGCGTTCCGATATTTACATTGAAGAGGCAAACACGGTTATAAAGCCGCTGGCCTTCAACGCGAAGAAATCAGACGGTTTTAACCCGCATTTGGTTGTCAATGACGAAGTGGCAAGCTGGCGCGGCGACGGGGGGTTAAAGCAATACGAAGTTATGAAATCCGCGCTTGGAGCGCGGCGGCAACCGTTGATCCTTTCAATCAGTACGGCGGGATATGAAAACGACGGGATTTTTGACGAATTGATGAAGCGATCCACGGCATTCTTGAAGGGCAACAGCAAGGAACGCCGCCTTTTGCCGTTCCTATACATGATTGACGATGTGGAACGCTGGAACGATATTGAAGAGCTAAAGAAAGCAAACCCGAATATGGGCGTTTCCGTATCGGAAGACTTCTTCCGCGAGGAAATAGCGGTTGCGGAAATGTCCGCAAGCAAAAAAGCCGAATTCCTGACGAAGTATTGCAACATCAAGCAGAATTCTTCTATTGCGTGGCTTGACGCGCACGTTGTAGAAGGTTCGGCGGCAGAAATCACGCTTGAAGACTTCCGAAAAACCTATGCCGTGGGCGGCATTGACCTTTCACAAACAACGGACTTGACGGCGGCAACGGTGATCGTGGAGCGGGGCGGGAAGCTGTACGCGTTTACACAGTTCTTCATGCCTGCAAACCGCGTCGAGCGGGCAACGGCGATCGACGGTGTGCCGTACGCCCTATTCGTGCAGAAGGGTATTATAACGCTTTCGGGCGAAAATTACGTTGATTATAAGGACGTGTATAATTGGTTTGTCATGCTGAAAGAAAAGTATGAAATATACGTGCTTAAAGTGGGCTATGACCGATATAGCGCGCAATACTTGGTTGACGATATGCGCGCCTATGGTTTTCACATGGATGATGTTTTTCAAGGGGAAAATCTGGCGGGCGTGATCCGCGAATTTGAAGGCATTTTGCTTGATGGCAATTTCAAGATCGCGGATAACAGCTTGCTAAAGGCGCATTTCCTGAATGTGGCCTTGAAGCACAACATGGAAACGCGGAAGTTCCGTCCGGTTAAAATCGAACAGCGGGCGCGCATTGACGGCTTTGTGTCCGTGATCGACGCAATGACCGTCCGGCAAAAATACTATAACGAAATCGGCGTAATGCTGAAAAATGCGGGGTGATTTGTCAAATGGGAGTGTTTGAAACTATTTTCCGGAGGCCGAAAAGCGATCTTGTGCCAACAGGCTATTTCAAAATGCTGAACGGGTACACGCCCGTTTTCACAAACGCGCCGGAAAGCGTCTACGAAATGGAGATCACGCGGGCGGCTATTCATTCGTTCGCGTCCTTTTGCAGTAAATTGAAGCCGGAAATATCGGGGAGCGCAAAGAAGCACCTTGAACGCACGTTGCAGTTTAAGCCTAACCCGTTTCAGGACACGACGAAGTTTATTTACCGCGTGGCGACGATCCTTGCGGTAAACAACACGGCCTTCATTGTGCCGATTGAAGATGAATTCGGCGGGCTGGTGGGGTATTATCCCCTATTGCCGCAGAATTGCGAAGTGTTAGACGTGGGCGGCGTGCCGTACTTGCGCTATACGTTCTCAAACGGACAGCGGGCGGCGATTGAGTTTGACCGCGTGGGCGTGCTGACGCAATTTCAATATTCAGATGATTTTTTCGGGGAAACGAACGCGGCCTTGCGCCCCACAATGCAGTTGATCCACACGCAAAATCAAGGGATCATAAACGGCGTGAAGAATTCGGCTTCTATTCGCTTTCTGGCGAAAATTGCGAATATGCTTGCGCCGGAAGATATAGCGAAGGAGCGTAAACGCTTCACGGAAGACAACCTTTCCGCCGACAATCAAAGCGGCATGATTATCTACGATCAGAAATTTGCAGACGTGAAACAGGTTGATAGCAAGCCCTTCACGGTGAACGCCCTTCAAATGCAACAGATCAACGAAAACGTGTTTAACTACTTCGGGACTTGCCTTGAAATTCTGCAAAACAGGTATACCGAAGATCAGTGGAACGCGTACTATGAAGGCAAAATTGAGCCGTTCGCCCTGCAACTTTCCCTTGTTATGTCGAATATGACATTTACGCCGCGGGAGATTGCCCACGGCAACGCAATCACGTTCACGGCGAACAGGCTTCAATATGCAAGCAATCAAACGAAGCTGAACATTTCCACACAGCTTTTTGACCGCGGGTTGCTGAACCGAAACGGCGTTATGGACATTTGGAACATGGCGCACGTAGAAGGCGGCGAAAAATATTATATCCGCAAAGAGTACACAGAAATTTCACAGCTTGGAAAGGAGGGGGCCAAAAATGCCGATAGTGAAGGATCGGGAATACCGACAGATGGCGTTACCGCTGGCGACAGCGGCGACGGGGACGGCGAAGAGGTTTGACACGGATTTTTACGTTGAAGGCTTCGCCACAACCTTTGACACGCCGTATTTGCTGTATGAATACGACGGGGTGCAATACTTTGAAGTGGTAGACCGGAACGCCCTTGCGGGCGCGGATTTGTCCGACGTTATCATGCAGTACGATCACGCGGGCATGGTGTACGCAAGAAACAAGATGGCAAAAAGCAAGCCGCCTTCCCTGCTGGTTGAACCGCAGGAAAGCGGCCTTTTTATTGCCGCAAATTTGGGCCTTACCGAAGAGGCAAGGAAACTTTACAGCACGATCGACGCAGGGTTGATTTATAAAATGTCGTGGGCGTTCAGGGTTGCGGAAGACGCATATAACAAAGACACGCACACGCGAACAATCTTGCAGATCAAGAAGGTTTACGACGTTTCCGCGGTATCATATCCCGCAAACGCCGATACCGATATTGCCGCGCGTTCCTACTTCGACGGAGTGATCGAAGCAGAGAGGCGGGAGGCGTTAGCGCGGCAGGCACAGCTCTTGAAATTAAAAATTTTATTGGAGGTATGACAACATGAGATTGAAGGAAATCGAAGCCCGCCTTGCGGCAATCAAGAAGGAGATCGAAGAGCGGGGCGCGGAGCTGACCGCGGAACAGTTGGCCGCATTCACGAAAGAGGTTGACGACCTGAAAACCGAGCGGGCGGGCCTGCTGGCCGCCGCCGAACAGCGTTCTTCCCTTCTGGCTTCCATTGCGGAAGGCACAAGCGGCGGCGCGGTAGTCCGTTCCTTCCCTTCCCCCGCCGCCCCCGCTGGCGGTGAACAGCGCGGGGAGGTTGACCCGCTGGACAGCATGGAATACCGCCGCGCGTTCATGGAATACGCTTTGCGCGGCACGCCCATTCCGGTAGAGTTCCGCGCAAACGCCGTTTCTAAAACCGCGGACAACGGCGCGGTGATCCCCACAACGATCTTGAATAAGATCATTGAGAAAATGGAAGCAGTGGGCATGATCCTTCCGCTGGTGACGCGCACGGCCTACAAGGGCGGCGTTTCTATTCCGACTTCCAGCGCGAAGCCCGTTGCGACGTGGGTTGCAGAGGGCGCGGGGAGCGACAAGCAGAAGAAGACCACGGGAAGCATTACCTTTGCTTACCACAAGTTGCGGTGCGCCGTGGCCGTGTCGCTGGAAATGGACGTTATGGCCTTGTCTGCCTTTGAAGCGACGCTTACAAATAACGTTGTGGAGGCTATGACGAAGGCCACGGAACAGGCCATTATTTCCGGCGACGGGAGCGGGAAGCCGAAGGGCGTTCTTTCCGAAACCGCCCCCACGGGGCAGGCGTTGACTTCCAGCGCGCCCGCGTATGCTGACCTTGTGGCCGCCGAAGGCGCATTGCCGCAGGCATACGAAAACGGCGCGGTGTGGTGCATGAGCAAAAAAACCTTCATGCAGTACGCGGGCATGGTGGACGAAGTGGGACAGCCGATCGGCAAGACCAACTACGGGATCGCGGGCAGGCCGGAAAGAATGCTTTTGGGCCGCCCCGTGGTATGTTGCGATTATGTGCCGTCCTACGCTTCCGGCATGACCGCGGCAACCGTGTTCGCGTTCCTCTTCAACTTCAAGGACTATGTGTTGAATACCAACTACACTATGACCGTGAAGAAGTATGAGGACAACGACACCGACGATCAGGTAACAAAGGCGATTATGCTTGTTGACGGCAAGGTTGTTGACAAGAATTCCCTTGTTACGATCGCCTATGCCGCGCCGCCTTCTGGCGGCGGTGGAGGCGGCAACGGGTAATAACGCGGAAGGGGTGAACGGGAAATGCTGGACAAGGTAAAGGCCGCCTTGCGTGTGAAAACAACCGCCTTCGACGATGAAGTGCAAGGACTGATTGACGCTTGCAAGGCCGATTTGCGCCTTGTCGGTGTAAACGTTCCGGAGGATCAGCCGCCCGCCGAAGGTGAACCGCCTTCGGCGGGCGATCCTCTTATCACGCGGGCGATTATCCTATACGCAAAGGCAAACTTCGGGTACAGCGAAGACAGCGAGAAATACCGCGCCGCCTATGATTACTTGAAGTGTTCTTTGAGCTTGGCGGGGGGTTATCATGCGGTGGATTGATGAAATTACTTTGATCGCCGTGGAAGCCCCCGAAGAGCGGGTGAACGCAAACGGCTTCCCGAATGAGCCAAAGGAAACGCGCACGGTGCTTTTCGGCAACAAGAAATCCGTGGGCTATTCGGAATTCTACAAAGCCGCGGTTGCGGGCTACGCCGCAGAATTGAAGGTTGACGTATACACGGAAGAGTACGGCGGGCAGAAGCTGGCCGAAGTGGACGGCGTGCGATACCGGATATTGCGGACATACCGCGATCCGAAAAACACGGACATAACGGAATTGACGCTTTCCGATCTTCCGGAAGTGCAGGAAGACCAGGGCGAAGAGCCGGACAGCGGCGAACAGGAAGGAGGCGGGGACGGTGGCGCGGTTTGAGGTAAGCGGCATTGAGGGCTTCGAGGATAAAATTTTGAAGCGGGAAGCCGCGGCAACGGCGGCAGTTCCCGCAATGCTGAAAGCTGGCGCGGCGGTGCTGGTAGAGGCACAGCAAGCGGAAATCCGAAGCACCTTCACAGGCGACCGGGCAACAGGTGATCTTGCAAATTCGATTAAAGCAACACCCGTCAAGAAAAAGGACAGCACACAATACGTGGAGGTATACCCGCAGGGGACAAACCGCCGCGGGGAGCGTAACGCCACGGTGGGGTTTGTCCACCAATACGGGCGATCCAATATGCCCGCGCGCCCGTGGTTTACAAGTGCGAATGAGAAGGCCGCGGGAGAGGTACAAGAGGCAATGCGGCAGGAATGGGAGAAACAGCAAGGAGGCGGGGCCGAATGATTGATACCGTGGACGCGCTGGTAAAATCCACGCTTGCCGCCCTTTGCCCGAACGTGGCGCGCCTGCTTTACCGCGGGAAGGCCGGAACGTTCTTCACGTATCAACTTGTTATGTCGCAGGACAGGGACGCGGCAGAAGACGAAACGCAGGGGACGGAATATATTTACCGTGTTGACATTTATTCAAAGCGGGATTATATAGCCTTGTTGCGCCGGACAAAGCAGGCATTGAAAGCGGCGGGATTTTACGGCGTTGTGGTTGATCCAGAAGCCTATGAGGAAGACACGGGATTTTATCACGTTCCCATTGAATGCAGATACTACGAAAAAACGGAGGTATAAAAACTATGGCAACTATTGGTTTGCGCGATCTTTACCGTGCGCCGATCACGGTTGACGAAAGCGGCAAGGAAACCTATGGAACGCCCGTGCGCATGGCAAAGGCCATTAGCGCGGAAATGTCCGTAGAGGTAGCAGAAGCGATCCTTTATGCCGACGATGGCGCGGACGAAGTGGTAAAGGAGTTTATTTCCGGCGAATTGACGTTGAATGTAAACGACCTTATGCCCGCTGACCTTGCGGCCATTTTGGGGCAGACACAGGACGCGGACGGCGTGGTATATGCCGGGGAAGACGATGAACCGCCCTATATGGCAATCGGCTTCCGCGCGAAGAAGGCAAACGGAATGTACAAGTACATTTGGCTTTACAAGGTGAAGTTTGCTATTCCTTCTGAAAACTACAACACAAAGGGCGACAGCATAGAATTCACCACACCGGAGATCACGGGGCAGTTTATCAAACGGCCCGATGGCAAGTGGAAAGCGGAACACGTGGCCGTTCCCACGGAAGCGGCGGCGGCAAGCTGGTTCAGCGCGGTTCGGGAGCCGAAAGAAGACGCGGGCTAAAATCAGAAAAAGGAGGTATGGGGAAGCCCCTTCGCAGGGGGCTTCCCTTATTTTATTATGAGTGCGATTAAGGACGGGCGCTTGCCCATTGAGTTGAACGGCAGGGAATACCATTTACTTTTTTCCCTGAATGTCATTGACGAAATGCAGGACAAATTCGGGAGCTTTGATAAGCTGAACGAAGTTCTTTCCGGCAAAGACAGCATTAAAAATATTCGCTGGCTTCTTACTTTGCTTATCAATGAGGGAGCGGGCGAAGGTGAAGAGCCGCTGACGGAAAAACAGGTGGGACACATGATCCATACCGGGAATTTTGGCGACGTGAAAAACGCGATCTTCCGCGCCTTTGCAATCGGAAACAGCGGAACA
Organism: uncultured Oscillospiraceae bacterium; assembly: GCA_964555125.1. Taxonomy (GTDB): domain Bacteria; phylum Bacillota; class Clostridia; order Oscillospirales; family Ruminococcaceae; genus CAZKRQ01. Next base: position 4,012 of record CAZKRQ010000003.1, on the reverse strand, counting down.
GCAGAGCCGCCCGCCGTGGAGGATGAAGAGGGCGAAGACGGCGAAGAGGGAAAAAACGCGGCGGCGGGCAAGGCTTAATTGACCTTGCCCGCCTGCTTTATATCGGGGTTACGCTTTTGCGCTGGCCGGAAGCCGACGTTTGGAAAATGACACCGTATAAAATCCTGACGCTTTTTCGCATTCACAAGGAATTTAATCCGGAACGCTTCAAACCGGAAGAAAAGGAAGCGGACATTGACGATGTGTTTATGGGGTTATGAATAGTTGGCGCAAAACCCTTCGTGCTAATAATCAGCAAAGTTCTTTACTTTAACACGCATTTCAGGTATAATTGTGTTAAAGGTCAGAATTTAGACAAGTTCCGGCCTTGTTGCCAAAACATAACATGAAGGGAGCTATTCAAACTATGGACGGTTCAAAGGTAATAAAAAATCTGCTGGAAGCTATTGGCCTTTGCAAAAAGGACACAGCTAAAACAGCAAGCGGCGGGCAAGGTGTTCCCGTTGCGCCGCCCACTTATGCAGAGTACGCAAAGACACACAAGGTTTATATCGAAGAGGGCGGCAGACGTTACCACCGCAACGAAAAATGTTCCGGAATGAAAAAACCGAAATATGTAACTTTGGAGTACGCAAAAAAACACGGGTATACGGAATGTAAAAAGTGTATGCAAATTAAATAACAACCGGAAGGCATAAAGCCCCCGCATTGACTGGAAGCAGTTGTGCGGGGGCTTTTTTATGCCCATTTTCTGCAAGAAGGAGGTGTTGAGGATGGCAGGAAAGGAAGATACCATTAAGGCTAAAATTGCCGTTGAAGGAGAAAAGGAGTATAGAGAAGCCTGCAAAAGCATCAATGCCTCTCTTCGGGAAATCGGTTCAGAAATGAAACTTGTTTCTGCAACCTTTGAGGGCAACGCAGATAGCATAGAAGCACTAACCGCAAAACAAGACATTTTGAACAAGAGGCTTGAAGAGCAGGAAAAGACCGTTGCCGCCGCCGAAGCCGCGTTAAAGAAAATGCGTGGAGCGTTGGACGAAAATGATCCGGCAGTTAAAAAAATGGAAACAAACCTTAACAACGCAAAGGCGGCCATGATAAAAACCCAAAACGAGATAAACAGCCTTGACGGGCAGATCAGCGAAGCAAATAACGCTTCTAATGATTTTTCGGATGGGTTGGAGGAAGTGGCCGGGGAAGCGGAAAAGACGGGCGGCGCGCTGGAAGGGCTGGGCGGCAAAGTATCTTCCGTTGTAGGCGCATTGGGGACAGGGTTAAAGGCGATCGGCGCAGGCGTTGCCGCAATCGGAACGGCGATTGTTGCGGGGATCGGCTATGCGACGGGCTTTGCCGATGAAGTCAAGGGCGCAATGAACGATTTTGAAGCGTCAACAGGTATTGCGGAAGCGGCGGCAAAGGGTTGTGACGAAGCAATGTTGAATATCTACAACAATAACTTCGGGGAAAACATGGAGGACATAGCCGCCGCAATGTCCACGGTGGCGCAGACCGCAAAAGACCTTGATCCGGCGAATATTGAGGCAATGACACAAAATGCCCTTATGTTGCGTGATACCTTCGGATATGACATACAGGAGCAAATGCGCGCCGTCAATATGCTTATGGATCAATTCGGGATGTCTGGCGACGAAGCGTTTAACCTGATTGCGCAGGGAGCGCAAAACGGCCTTGATAAAAACGGGGACTTGCTGGACAGTATCAATGAATATTCCGTGCATTTCAAATCGCTGGGGCTTGACGCGGAAGATATGTTCAACAGCTTTGCAAACGGCGCAAGTGCTGGCACATTTTCCGTGGACAAGCTGGGCGACGCTGTAAAGGAATTCGGGATCAGGGTTAAAGACGGTTCGGACGGCACAATGCAGGCGTTCGCAGACATTGGAGTAAATGCAGAAGAAACCGCGGCGGCCTTCGCCGCTGGCGGGGATCAGGCGGCAAAAGCGTTTGAAGACGTGACAACCGCCCTTTTTGCTATGGACGATCCTTTAGCACAGAACACGGCGGGCGTTGCCTTGTTCGGGACTATGTGGGAGGATTTAGGCGTTGAGGGAATGAAGGCTTTAACAAACCTTAACGGCGAGATCAGCACCACAACGGACGCGCTTTCCGCGATAAATGCGGTGAAATATGATGATTTTGGATCGGCAATGTCTGGTTTGGGGCGCGTCCTGAAAACAAGCTTTGTGCTTCCCATTGGCGAAGAGGCGTTGCCCGCCCTTTCGGATTTTGTCAATGAGCTTTCGGCGGGCGCGGCTTCCGCAAACGGCGATATTTCAAAAATGGCTGATACCTTCGGGACGGCCCTTGCCGGATTGGTGGAAAACTTTTCGACAATCCTTCCGCAGATAACAGAGTTTGCAACGGAAATTGTGTTAGGGCTGGTTGATGGGCTGACAGCAAGCCTTCCAACAATCAGCACGGCGGCGGTGAATATGATAACCGCCCTTGTGCAAGGGCTGGTTGAGGCATTGCCAACAATAGCGGAAGCGGCAACACAAATTATTCTTTCGCTGGTTGACGGGCTTATAAGCGTTCTTCCCCTGCTTCTGGAAGGCGCGGTGCAAATTGTACTTGCGCTGGCAAACGGGATCGGCGCGGCGTTGCCGCAGTTATTACCGAAGATCGTTGAAGTAGTGGTTGCAATGGTGCAAACGCTGGTTGAGAATATCCCGTTACTGATTGACGCGGCATTACAGCTTATTATGGGGCTGGCGCAGGGGATCATAAATGCAATACCCGTTCTGGTTGCCGCGCTTCCGTCATTGATAACGGCATTGATTGGCGGCTTGCTTTCAGCTATACCGCAGATCATTCAAGCCGGAATAGACCTTTTGACTTCCCTTGTGGAAGCCTTGCCGCAGATAATCGAAGCGATCGTTGCGGCCATACCGCCGATTATTGAAGGACTTGTAACGGCATTAACAGGAAGCATACCGCAGATCATTCAGGCAGGCATTGAATTGTTTGTGTCGCTGATTCAGGCATTGCCCGAAATTATCACAACGATAGTTGCGGCGATCCCGCAGATTTTGACAGCACTATTGACAGCATTAACGGACAGTATACCGCAGATCGTTCAAGCGGGCATTGAATTATTCGTGTCGCTGATTCAGGCGTTGCCGGAAATCATTACAACCGTTGTTACGGCAATCCCGCAAATTGTTTCTTCGCTGGTTACGGCGTTGACGAACAGCATACCGCAGATCATTCAAGCGGGTATTCAGCTATTTGTTTCGCTGATTCAGGCATTGCCGGAAATCATTACAACCGTTGTCGGGGCAATCCCACAAATCATTACTTCACTGGTTACGGCCTTAGTTGGCAGTATACCGCAGATCGTACAAGCAGGCGTTCAGTTGTTTGTTTCTCTGATAAAAAACCTTCCGACGATCATTGTTGAAATCGTGAAAGCCGTTCCGCAAATCATAAAAGGCATTGTGCAGGCGTTTTCAAACCTTCGCGGGGAGCTTATCAACGCGGGCGGCAATCTGCTTCGCGGATTGTGGGAAGGCATTAGCGGCGCGGCGGGCTGGTTGTGGCAACAGGTGTCCGGATGGGCTTCTAACCTTGTGGCAAACATTAAAGGCTTTTTTGGCATTCATTCCCCGTCAACGGTATTCGCTGAAATCGGAACAAATATGGGCGAAGGCGTAGGCGTGGGCTTTGGCGACAGCATGGACGGCGTTTCCGCAGATATGCAGGGCGCAATGGGGAGCGCGGGAGCAATGACCGCAGAAGAAGCCGTGCGCGCCGTAAACGATGGGATTATTGCCAATGTGTCCGCGCTGGACGGAGCGGTAACGGCCATTGTGCAACAGGTGATAAACACAATGACGGCACAGGCCGCCCAATTTACACAAATTGGCGTAGATATGGCCGCCCGCATTTCCGAAGGCGTTATAAATGGGTTAGGCAGTATCACGGGGAAAATGCCGCAAGTGGTTCAATCTGTTATTTCTGCATTTACCGCACAGCATGGAAGGCTGACAAC
>CAZKRQ010000002.1:0-23734 GCA_964555125.1 uncultured Oscillospiraceae bacterium | reverse complement strand
GACTCCGCCAATGGGTTTCCAAAGGGCCGCGGCCCTTTGGCGCGGAGTGTGAGGGTGCGCAGCCCTCACGACTTTCTTTCCACACGGTAAGACAGCGCTCTGTTTCACCGCAATTTCTGATAAAGGAGACTCACCACCGATGGAGTTTATTCTGAGACCGTGGGGACAGCCCAACGACGCAGAGGACGTCGCCTTCTTCGCCAACAATCCGCGGATCGCGCGTAATTTGCGCGATGTGTTCCCCTATCCCTATGCCCTCAGCGACGCGCGCACATTTATTCAGAGCTGTGTTGAAAAAGAGGGTGCCGGTCAGCTCTGCCGCGCTATCGCGGTGGATGGGCGCGCTGTGGGCAGTGTCGCTGTTTTTGCCGGCAGCGATGTCTATCGAAAGAGCGCCGAGCTCGGCTATTGGCTCGCCGAGCCCTATTGGGGCAACGGAATTATGCCCGAAGCCGTGCGGCGCCTATGCGCCGAGGCTTTCGACGTGCTCGATGTCGTGCGCATATATGCCGAGCCCTATGTGACAAACAGCGCTTCTCGCCGGGTTCTTGAAAAGGCGGGCTTTGCGCTCGAGGGAATTCTCAAAAGCAGCGTCTATAAAAACGACCGATTGATCGATTCGTGCATATACGCGCTGCTGCGCGATGCCCGTTGAATGGATCATATAAAACGGCGAAAAACCCAGCGTCTCTCTTCGAGACTGGCCCCGTCAATAAACAAAGCGTCTCCGTCTGCCGCAACGGGCGCAGTTTTTTCTCTGCCCTGCTTACATGGTGTGCCGCGACTCCCATCTTTATCTATACTTTTTGCTCAAAACGTTTTTTGCAGCGCCAGAGAATATTTCGGTTTCTGATTTCACCGCCATCTTTTCAGTAAAACCTATTCGAAAGTGTTTCCAAGCGCACATCGTTGAGATTGACCCACAATCGAAAACGCTGCCGACCAGTCCAAATTTTTAGGCGAATAGCCTTTTTCTTCCTTATACTCGCTGATTGGCTTTGATCTTTTGACCAGTGAGGCCCCTTTCCTTTAGAAAAAAGTACATCGCCTAAAAAAGGTATAGCGACCAAAACATAACTAATCCTCCATATGCTATAATCGCGTGGAGGATTAGTTCTTGTTTGATATTATACTGTTTGTCGGTGAATCGTTTACCAATGCGCTGAGACAACAAATCCTCAGCAGGAAGCTTCTATAGTGACGCAAAAGAAAGTGGCGTGTTGTGACGCAAACAGCTTCATTCAAGCAGTTTCTTTCTGCTGAGGTCGAATAAGCCGCTTCAAAATGCACAATACTTTCAACTGAAAAATTTGCTAAACCTGTTTTGAAAAAGTTTGTAGCAGTCTTTCAAGTGGTAATTAGTTTTCTTGTCTTAATTGTTACAATTGCCTGAATTGCACTTGTAATATCTCCGCCAATTCTGTTTATACAAAATTGGGAGGGGAAATTGTTTATCAATTTAGATTCTGTGTCATCAGATATTTGCTTTTTCCATGCAAAAATTCTTGTTGTATCAAGTGCTCGGAAGAAATCAATAGAAAAGATGGATTTGTCCCATGCATACATAGGAAATAAAGTTCTATCAAATGGCTTAGTATTTGACCAATGTTGCATAATCCGTCTTTTGATGTTTTCTGTTTTACCGATATATGCTTGTTTGTATTCATCCAGTATCATGATATAATAGCCTTCTACTTCAGCAAAATCATTTAAGTTTGTAACTTCCACAAAGCGCTTGTAGCGAGCTAAAAAAGTTTCCAAAGATAGATCAAAGTGATTTTTGTCCAACATGGAAAAATAGCTCATATTTAAGTCAAAGTTTTTTAAACAAAGTTTACGATACTCATTACACCAGACTTCGTTATAAGCACTTCCGTATTCGTCAGTGTATGCATCCCTTTCTGCTAACCCTTTAAAATACGGAAGTGAAGGTTTTGTATTGACCACAGCAAATTCATCTCTTTTTAGCTTAAAGGCTTTTCCTTTATTGATGATTCTTACACCAAAGTGTTGCATTACTCTACCTTCTCGTTTGGATAAACAAATCCATTTATCCACTTTTTTGCTGGATAAAGCATACTTGAAAGACACGAAAAAACTATTATTTACATGTGAATACTAGAAAAAGAGCCATCTTCTCTATGTGTATTATAACTGGTCTTGCAAATGCCTTGCCCGAATCCAGGCAAGGCGCTTTTTTATCGAATTGCAAAGCGGCTTTTCGGAGTTTAAAGCTCTCCCTCTTCTTCCGCCGGCGCTTCTTCGGCGTCGTCCAAAGCGCCGCGTTTGCGCTTTTTCTTTTCACGCGTCGGTTTCTTTTCCTTCGCGCCGCGATCCTCCTCCTCAGGCTCTGCTTCCTCCGCCTGCTCCTCCTCCAAGCCAAACACCTCAGGGCCGGAAATCGCGACCTCGAAGTCGTCTCCGTCCCGCTCATAGACCACCATATCCTTCGTGACGCCGAGCGCAATAAGCGCCTCGTCGTCCAACTCCTCCACGTCATAATTTTTTGCCCGGGAGGAGGCAAACAGATAGGCGCCGAGGCCAAACAGGATCAGGAACGCGACGGCCACGACCGAAAGCGACAGCGGAGCGGGCATCACGAGCGAGCGCACGGCGGCAATCGCCGCCACCTCATCCGACGCGGAAAAATACCCGCCGCGCCAAAGAAGGAAGCCCGATGCGGCCGCACCCACGACGGCGAGCACCCCGACCACAAGGCGGCGATAGAGAAAAGAGCCGAAAAACAGCGCGGGCATCACGACGGCGAGCACAAGGCAAACGCCGAGCACGGCGCACAGCAACACCTCCAGCGCCGTCGCCCCTGTGCCGCCTGCGGTGAGAAAGCCGACCGCCGCCACCGGCACGAGGCCCAGCGCGTAAATGCGCAGCAGCGAGCCGACGCAGAAAAGCAGCTTGTTGAAGATCAGCGCCGGAATTCCGATTCCGCTTTTGAAATACAGATTCCAACGGTTGGTCGGGATACCGTCAAAAATCAGCATACCCGGAAAAACAGCCAGATAAATCGTCAGCGCAAAATAGACCAGCAGATTATAGAAATAAACCGCGCCGAACGGTCCGGCCGAGAGAAATGCGGGGAACGCGCCGAGAGAGCCCGCCGCAAATTTGCAGACCGCCAAGGCAACGGCCGCGAGAACAACCGCGTAGATTGCGCTATGGCCGATCGTGAGCCGAAACCGCTTATAGTCGTATCGCCGGACGAAGCCAACCTTGCTCGCAACCCTGCTCATGCGCCGAGCACCTCCCTCAACGCGGCGTCGAACGACTTGTCGTCGATCACGACCGAATTGTAATCCGCGCCGCTGTCCGCTACCGACTTGAGCAGCTGCTCAATGTCCACCTCGCGGCTGTCGTTGCGCACGAGGTAGATCAGGTTTCCCTTGTTGAGCGCCGAAATATCCGGGAAGCGCTCTTGCAGGTACGCCATGGCGCTTTGCGGATTGCGGGAGGTAAAGGAGAGGATGCCCGGGCAATTGCTGTCGATGAATTCCCGATAGCTGCTGTCAAAAACGGCCTGCCCGCCCTTGAGCACGAGCACCCGGTTTGCGACCGTCGCCATGAGATAGCGCGAGCAGCAGGAAAGAACGACGCTCTTGCCGCTCGAGGCGAGCAGCGCGAAGACGCGCCGCGCCATATTCTCCTCCACGCCCTCGATGTTGAAGCGGCTGTCGTTGAAGATGACGCAGCCGATGTTGGGGTTGAGCGCGGCGCTCAGCCCGAGGATGAGAAGGCGCTTGTTGTGGGAGAGGTCGGCGAGCGGCTCCTCTTCAAGATCGCCCATCCCCACCTGAGAGAGCGCGACGCGCACGCGCTCCTCCCGCTCCTCGTGTGTTTCGCCGTATACGGCGCTCAGAGAATACAGCAGAAATTCAATGCAGGTCATCTCGTCCGGGATCATCTCGTCGCTGCCCGCATACAGGATCTCGCGTTCCTCGCCGGTTTGCGCGTCGGATACCGAGACCAATTCCTCTTCCCCGTCGTCAAAGCACTCGGCGACCGCGCGCGCAAGCGTATAGCTCGCCAGAGGAATATCGCTGACGATTGCGAGGCAGGCGCCGTCATTGACGGTAAAGCCGACGTTTTCAAACATCGCGCCGGGCGTCGCGCCGTGCTTGCTGACAAAATATTCAGAGTTCAGGCCGCGCACCGTCAAACCGGCCCGTCCGCTGTCCGCCAGCAGATTGTTGTCGGTAAAGGCCTGATTATACGTTTTCGCAAGCATTGCCTGATCCAGATTATTGGCAATGTCGTCAATATCGCTCAGCCCTGCATTCCCTGCGGGCGGGATAAAGGCCGTGTCAAAGAGATTGCCGCTCAGGCCAGGCTCCGCCGCCGGCTCCTCCGCGGCCCGGGCCCCGCTAAAGCCATTGAATTCCTCGGTCGGCTCATTCACGTGAAGCGCGGCGTCCTGTTGGGCAAAGGAGCCGAAGCCGCCAAATTCAGCCGTCGGCTCGTCGGCCTCCTGCGGCAGATCGAATGCGCCGAAGGAGCCGAAGCCGCCAAACTCGGCTTCGTCCGCCTCACCCTCGCCGGACAGCTCTTCAAACGAGCTGAAACCGCCGAGCTTCTCCGTTTCCGGCTCGCTGTCGACAGTCATATCAAAATCGGAGAGGCCGTTAAGCGCGCCGGGTATCTCCAGCTGCGCGGGCTCTTCCGCCGGGCCGTCCGTTTCACTCTCGAAGCTGCCGAACGCGCCGAACGCGGGCTCGGGCATCGGCTCAAGCGCAGGCGCCTCGTCGCTGAAAAGCCCGAACGAGGGCGCGGGCTCCTCCTGCCCGGCGGGCTCCGGCTCAAGCTCCTCCGCGTCCTGCGGCGGAACCGGCGCGTCCTCGAGCCTCTCGAAGATCACCGGCTCGCCAAGGTCCTCCGGCACAGGGGGCTCCTGCGGCGCGGCCCCGTCCGGCTGCGGCGCGGGGGGGAGCGCCTCCTCGATTTCCTGCGCGGGTTCCGTCACGTTCTCGAAGGTCTCAAAGAGAATCGGGGCGGGCTGGCCGTCAAAAGCTATCGGCTGTTCCGCCGTCTCGGACCCGTCCTGCGCGCCGCCCTCTTCGTCGAGAAGCTCGGTGATGGCGGGAAAATCAAGCGCCTGCGGCGACGTATCGTCGTCGAAAACGGCAAAATTGATGAACTCCGGCTCCGCGTCGAGCGTCTCAAAGACGGGCAGCTCGTCCTCCTGCGGCGCGGGCTCCGGCAGGGTCTCGACGAACGCCGCTCCGTCGCCCGACGGCTCGGCCTCTTCTGTTATTTCGGGCTCCGCTTCGCCGGGCAGCTCGTCGGGAAAGAGCAGCTCCGCGACAGGCTCGTCCGTCTCAACCGGCGGAGCTTCTTCAGGCTGCGCCTGCAAATCCGCCTCGAGAGAGGGCGCGGGCTGTTCGTCAAAGGTGATGGTCTCAAACCCGTTCGCGGTTTTCGCGTTGTCGAACACGAAGGAGGGCTCGCCCTCGGAGACCGGCACCGGCGTCTCGTCGGTAAAGGTCACGATCTCGGCCTGCAACGGCGGCGCGGGCTCGGCCTGCGGGGCTTTCTTTATCTCAGCCTCCGGCGGCGCCGCGGGGGCAAAACGTGCTTCCGGCTCCTCGGGCTGCTCCTTCACCGCGGCGAGCTCTTCCGGCGGCGCGGGGATCACCGGCTCGATGACGATCGGCTCAATCGGCGCGTCCATCGGCGCGTCAAATCCAATGCCGAACAGCGGCATACCGGCACGACTGCGCTCCTCGTCATGCCGTTTGACAAGAACAGGCTCGCTCTCCCGAACCGGCTCGGGCCTGAGCGGCGGGGCCTCGAAAGGCTCTGCCTCCGGGACCGGCGACGGCGCGGCAAAATCAAAGACGCGCGGCGCGGGCCGTTCCGGCTCTTCGAGCGGCGCGGGCTGCAACGCGGGCGGGGCCACCGGCTCCGCGGCGGCCGTCTGCGCCGGAGGCACTGGCTGCGTGACAGGCTCGCTGGCCGGCTTCAGATTCATCGAGAGGAATTCCTCGACCAAGCTGGAAAGGTCCTGCTCCTCGCTTTGCGAATAGGCGGAAAATGTCGTCGCGGCTGCCGTCGCACCGTGCTCCTCCTGCTGCGCGAAAGCCTCCGCCTCCGGCGCCGGCTCAACGGCCGGCCTCTCTTCGGGCCGGGGCGAAGCCTCCCGGGGCTCCGGGCTCTGCGGCAGGGCGGGCTCGACAACGGGCAATGCGGAAGCCGCACTCTCCTCCGGCTGTGGGCGCGCATCGCCCTGCGCGTCGGGCGGGGTGAGAATCTCGACCCGGCGCGGCTCCTCGTCGCGAACTGTCTGCGGCACAGGCACGACGACAGGCTGCACCGCGCTGCCCTTGCGCACCTTTTTAACCTCGACAACCACGGGGGGCGCAACCGGCTTTACTGCGGCGGCCGGTCTCGCCTCCTCCCGGCGCAGGTCGACAACAACCGGCGACGGCCGATTCACGCCCGGCGTCTGCGCCGGCGAGGGCGTTGCCACAGTGGGCACGCTCACCGGCTGCGCCGACTGGCGCTCCGCAGCGGAACGCCGGTGCACGCGGCTTGCGGTGGGCGCGGCGTCCGGCAGGACAGGACGCGCCGGCGCAGCGGTCTGTGTGGAGGAGATCTCCGGCCTCTTTCTGCGGGTCGGGCGCGGCCTGCTGCTGAGCAGCGCGTCGTAATTGGGCACCTCATAATGCTTGGGCGGTTCGATAACCGGCGCGGCAGGCGGCGCCGCGGGTGACGCATAGCTGCCCGAATAGGTGGGATAGACCGGCGCACCGGCGGGATATGGCACAGGATCAACAGACAGATACCCGCCCGTTACGGGGTCCTGTACCGCTCCTTCCCGCTCAGGCTGGTCTCCCTGACCGTTCGGATGATAGGGATAATAAGGCGTGTCACCCATGATTTTCTTTACCTCCATTGAGAAGGGGTCTCTCTTTTTCACCTGTATGGTATATAAGTTTCTATATTATAACATAGCGCCCGTCAATTTTACAATCTTTTTTAGATAAAACCGCAAATTCCCTGCATGGTTTTGTGCTTTTTGTCCAATTCGCACGCGTTTGCTCCCTCTCTTTTGGGAAAGCGTCGCGCAACCGGCCCTTTTCCCGGCCGGGGAATGCCGCGCCTGTGGTGCCATAGCCGCAAGGTGGCTATGATACGTTTATCTCAACGGCGTTCGCCTCGCCGCCGGGGCGGCAACCGGAGAAATCGCCGATGATACCATCACGCTTCGCGTTTATGGTATCATAAGATCAAGCTCTTATCTTGCATCCACAGGGAGGGAGAGGATGAAACCATTGTTGATCGGGCTGTTGACGGCCGCGGTCTGCGCCGCCGTCCTGCTTTACCGGCGCGGTGTTCTGACAACAAAATGCGTCGCCGCCTCGCGCTTCGTTTTCCACACCGGGAAAAGCGAAGTCGCGGTCCGCGTCGGCTCCTGCACCGGGTGGGTTCGCCATGCGGCCGGATTTCGCGGAAGCCGGGCGGTTGCGCTTGCCCTCGACGCGCAGCTGTCAAGCGGGGAAGCAACCGTCACGCTGCTGAATCAAAAGGCCGGGCGGCCTCTTTGCAGGCTGACTCCGGCCTGTCCGCGGGCCGATATGAATTTGGAGCCCGCCGGCCGGTACGCGCTGCGCTGGGATTTTAAGGACGCGACGGGAACATGTTCTCTGCGCTGGCGTGCGGCGAAATAACCGACAGAAATCGTCCGGCGGCGCGGCCGCCGCGCGCTTTCCGCCGGCTCCATTTTGATGCTCACGCTTAAGCGGATAGGAAAGAGCCTGCGGCTTTACCACGGGCTCTTTTCGCTTCAAAGGGTCTGAGGTTCCGTGTCGGAGGAAGCGCTTTGCCGCAAAGAGAGGCGGATGGGACGCCCGAGCGCGAAGGAATAGAGAACGCTCTCGGTGACCGGCACGGGCAGGCGGCGGTCCAGCGCCGCTTTATACCGCGCGAGCTGGGCGCTGTAGCGGTCGATCAGGGTCTGCCCGTCGCGGACGCGATCGGTTTTATAATCGACGAGGACGGCGTGATCCTCCTCGAGCAGGATACAGTCGGCAATCCCCTGAATGAGCACCGGCTCCTCTGCGAGCGGGCCGGGAAGCCCGGCGAGCTCCCGCGCCGGGATCGAATCGACAAAGGCATATTCGCGCAGAACGCGCGGCGCGGTCGCGATCATGCGGCCGAAATCGCTGCCGAACAGCGACTCGAGACAGGGAAGGTCGATCTGCGCCGCGTCGGCGGGCGAAAGGAACCCCTCCGCGACCAAGCGCGCAAGCTCCCCGGATACCGACTCCAGCGCGCGGCGGTAATCGGCGCACTGCATAAACAGATGCGTCGCCGTGCCCTTTTCCGTGGCGCTCCCGCGCTGCCACGCGAAGTCGGGCCGGACCAGCGGCCCGCCCGGGCCGCTCTTTGTCAGCTGGGTGACGCTGAGCTTGACGGGGACGGCGCTCAGCGCCAGACGGGGCGGAACAAACGCAATGCGCCGCCGCAGCCGCGCGACCTCCTCGTCCGACGGCGCTGTTTCGGTTTGCTGACGGCCAACGGCGGCGGCTTCAACCTCCCCCGCTTTCAGGATGCGCAGGCAGACCGGCCCCGTCTGCGCCTGTCCCTCCTCGCACAGGGCCTGCGCCGTCTGCGCGCCGCCTTTGCGCAGCAGCGCGAGCAGAACCCACTGCAAATAGCTCGAGCGGGAGGAGACCAGAAACGGATTGAGCTCCTCGCCCGACGCCAGCGCCGCCAGAGCCTGCACGGTTTTGCGCGGATCGGCGGCCTGGCCGCTCACGAGAATTTTCTGCCGCGCGCGGGTCAACGCGACATAGAGCACCCGCATCTCCTCGCCGGTATTTTTCTCCCCGGCCGCGACGGAGAGCGCGCAGTAAAACGCGGTTTTGCGGGAGTAGAGCGCCGTTCCGTCCGAAATCGGCACGCGCACGCGCGCGCCGAGCCCCAGGCCGGCGTCAAACAGCATCGCGCTGTCATGCGTGTCGGACTGGTTGAACCGCTTCCCCGCGTTGGCGAGGATCACGACCGGCCACTCCCGCCCCTTCGATTTGTGAATCGAGGTGACGCACACCGCATCGTCGGGTGGCGTAAAGGCGCGGGAAACCGCGCCGCCCTGCTTCGCGCGCTCGCACAGCCGCAGAAACGCGGGCAGGGAGCCGTCTGTCGCCGCGGCATACTCCGAGGCGGTCTCGAGAAACAGCCGCAGATTGGCGCGCCGGCGGCGCATCGCGTCCCCCGCGCAGAGAAGCAGCTCGGCGTCGAGGTCGTCCACAATAAAGCGAAGCAGCTCATCCGCGCCCATAAAGCGCTGCTGGCGCCGGAACAGCTCGCGCTTTTGCACAAAGTTGCGGCACTTTTCGTCGCCGCTTGCCAGCAACAGGGTGTAGAGAGGCGAGCTGCAGCCGCGCAGCCGTAGCCGCGCGAGATCGTCGGAGGTGAAGCCGAAGAGCGGCGAGAGCAGGACGGCCGCGAGATCGACCTCCCTGCGCGGATTATCCACGACCGAGAGCAGCGCGACAAGCACCGCGATCTCGGAATTTTCAAACAGGTTTTCGGCGCTGTCGGTCCACACCCGCACACCCGCGGCCTCAAAGGCCTCGCGGTAAGCGTCGGCGCGGCCGCGCACCGAGCGCAGCAGCACGCAGAAATCCGACTCGCGGCAGGGCCGCGCTTTACCCCCGTCGTCGATCAAATACCCCTCCCGCAGCATATTCGCGACCCGGGCGGCGACGAGCCGGGGCTCCGCGTCCTTTTCCTCCTCCTGCCCGGCGAGCAGAACCTCCATGCCGAGCGGGTCGAGCGCCGACGCCCCCTCGTGCGCGACAAGCCGGTCCTCCCGGGCATAGTCCGCGCCGCCGACCGCCGGCGTCATGATCGGGTCGAACACGGCGTTGACCGCGTCGACGACCGCGCGCGAGCTGCGAAAGTTGTGGGCGAGGGAGATAAACGCGGGGAACAGGCCCTGCTCCACCGGGCGGCTGGCGGCGCGGCGCGCCAGAAAAATGTCGGGATCCGCGCGGCGGAAGCTGTAGATGCTCTGCTTGACGTCGCCGACAAAGAAGAGGTTGCGCCCCTCGCGGGACAAAGAGCGAAAGATCAGATCCTGTATCTCGTTGGAATCCTGATATTCGTCGATGAGAATCTGCTCGTACCGCGCGCCGAGCTCCTTCGCCAGCGCGGTCGGCGCGCCGTCTTCATCGCAGAGCAGGTCGAGCGCCATCCTCTCCAGGTCGTGAAACTCAAAGGTGCGGCGCTTTTTCTTTTCCTCCAGCAGCGTCTCGCGAAACAGGGCGGTCGCGCGAAACAGCGCCGCGACCGGCTCGCGCAGCAGCGCGCGGTCGGCGTCGAAATCCGCTTCGGTGCAGCAAAAGCAGTTGTCCGAAAGGCCGGCGAGGATCGACCGCACCTCGTCGCGCAGCGCCTTCGCCTGCTCCCGCAGAGAGGCGTCGGCCCCCTTTTTTGTCCCGAGCCGCGCGGGCGAATGGCCGCGCAGCAGCGCCGCGCAGCCGTCCCAGTTGGCCGCGCCGGCCTGCGCGGCCAGCGCGTTGACAAGGTTGAGGTCGTCCTCCAGCGCGCCGGCGTAATTCGCGGCGAGCATCTCGTCCTGCTCGCACAGGGCGAGCGCCTCGCGCAGCAGCTGCGCCGCGCCGTCGAGCGCCCGCGCCGCATAGCGCAGAAGAAAGCGCCCCGGCCCGGTCTGCGCGAGCGGAAGGCCCGGCGCGAGCGCGGCGAGACATCCCTGCTCCCAGCGCGCGGGAAAGGCGAGCGTCGTCTCGAAATCGTACAGGCGCTCGATCAACACGCGCGCCGCGTTGTCCGAGCGCGCGTTGCCGAACAGGTCGGCCAGGCCGGTGAAGCCGCTTGCGCCGTCCTCATAGAGCTGCGCGAGCGCCGCGTCGAGCGCCTGCGCGCGCAGCTGGGCGGTGAGCGCCTCGCTGCCCACCGCAAAGTCGGGCGAAAGGTCCAGCAGATTCCAGTGCTCCCTGACGAGCTGCGCGCAGAACGCGTCGATCGTGCTGATCTGCGCGCGCCGGAGCAGCAGCTGCTGGCGGCGCAAAAAACGGTCGGACGGCCGCGCCTCGATCTGCTCGTTCAGGCTCTTCCCGAGCCGCGCGGCCATCTCGGCCGCCGCCGCGTTGGTGAAGGTCATGACGAGCAGCCGGTCGGCGTCGACGGGGTCGCGCTCGTCGGTGATGAGGCGCAGGATGCGCTCGACCAGTACCGACGTCTTGCCGCTGCCCGCCGCCGCCCCGACCAGAATGCTGCCGCCGCGCAGCTCGATCGCCTGCCGCTGGTTCTCGGTCCATCTCCCGCTCATCGCTGCGCCCCCCCTTCCTCCTCGGGCTGAAAGAGGGTGGCGGCGTCGGGCTTGAAAAGCACCCGCTTCTTTTCGCTCCGATCGTGCCGGCAAACCGCGAAATAGTCGCACCACGCGCAGGCGCTCTCGCCGTTCTCCCTCGTCGCGGGGCAGACGTCCCACGCCCCGTCATACAGCGCCTGGGCCATCTCAAGCACCGTTTTTTCGATATGTCGGCGGATCACCCCCAGCTTGGCGGCGCTCGCGAGTTTTTCGCTTTTTTTGAGCGAGCCGTCCTGCTTTTGATAAACGGGGATATACAGGCCGCCGATCTCCTTCTCCATCGCGCGCACGATCTCCGGGTCGTCGAGCACAAGCCCGTCCATGCGGTAGGCGAGGCGGGCGGCGCGCTCATCGCCGCCCGAAGCGCCCGGCGCGCTCGGGTCGCTGGGCATATACATCACCCCGGCGGGCACCGGGCCGGCATAGCGCGCGCCGCCGTTGTCGCAGACGGTGAACAGATAGAGCAGCATCTGGATGTTCAACCCGTAGTAGACGTCCGCGAGGGAGAACTTTTTATAGCCGGTCTTATAATCGACGACGCGAAGATAGCTCTGCCCGTCGCGGCGCAGAACGTCGACGCGGTCGACCGAGCCGACGACATACACCTTTTCGCCGCCGGGCGTCTCGAGCACCGACGGTTCGATCTCCGCGCCGGGCCCGATCTTGAGCTCATAGTCGGCGGGGCGAAACTCGCTCTGCTCCTGCTCGCGGCGCAGCTGCATGAGCAGGCGGCCCGCCTGCTCCTTGAGCCGCCCGATCAAATAGCGCATACGCGGCGCGGCGGCGCTCTCCCCGAGCCGCTCGGCGGCATAGCGCTCGGCGCAGAGGTCGGCCTGCGCGCGCAGCGCGGCCTGCTCGGGCGCGGTCAGGTCGCCGCCAAAGGCCTTCAGCGTGTTTTCCATCACGCTGTGCACAAAGCTGCCCGCCTCCAGCGGGTTGAGCTCCGCTTTGTCCAGCGGCCGCACATGCAGGATATATTTGAGAAAATAGGCGAAGCGGCATTGATAGAACTGATCGATGCGGGTCGCGCTCAGCGCGCAGGATCCGCCGAGCAGCGCTCTGGGCAGACCTGCATCCGCCGAGGAGAAATCGCGGTCGAGCGCCGCGCCGTCGACGCGCGCGCACGCCTCGGGCGCGGCCGCGCGCAGCAGGGCGGCATGGGCCCCGTCGCCCGTTTCCACCGCCTCGGCATAGGCCGCGGCCGCGGTGCGGGCGTTGACGGCGCCGGGACAGGCCAGCGCCTCGCTCTCCGGCGCGGCGGGCTCGGCGAGCTCGAGAAACCGCTCGAGGCGCGCGCTAGGCGAGAGACCCGTTCCGTCCAATTCGGCGCGGGACCACGACAGATACAGCCGCTGCCGCGCGCAGGTCGCGGCGCGATAGAAATACAACTCCTCCATCGCGGCGCTGCGGGCAAACGAGCGGGTGAGATTCGCGCCGTGGTCGACGAGCAGCTCGCGCTCCGCCGCCGTGAGAAGCGGGGAGTCGAAATCGGTGCGCGGAAACACGCCCTCGTTGACGCCGAGGAGAAATACGGCGCGGGGATTGGCCGTGCGGGCCCGGTCGGCGGCGCCGAAGGTCGCCTGCTCGAGCCCCTGGGGGATCTCGCCCACCGGCGTGTTCGCGGCGAGCAGCGAGATCAGGTCGCGCAGCTCGTCGGCAGTATACCGCTCCTCGCCGAGAAGGCTGTGCAGCTTTTCGAGCAGGGTCATGCCGAGCTCGGCCTCCCGCCGCTCCTCCCCGTCCATGCCCTCAAAGCGCTCGACCGCGCCGCAGCGCTCCCACAACCGCCAGACCGCCTCGACGACCGCGCTGCCGTCCGCCTCCTTCGTCTCTTTGAAAAAATCCGAAAACCAGCCGACGACCTCTCTGCGCGCGGCCTCGATGCGCGCAAGGCGCGCCGCCGCCTCCTCCCCCATCTCGCCGAACCCGTCCGGGTTCTTGACAAAGGGCGTGAACCAGCCGCTTCGGTCTATATCCCACACAAAGCAATAGTTTTCAAGCTCGCAGACCGTCTCATAGGGCAGGCGGGTCAAATCCGTTTTGAGAAACCGAAAGACGGCCTCGGTCGCGAAGCCCTCGCGCAGCGACACCGCCGCGAGCAGCAGCTCGGTCGGCGCGGCGCACAGCAGATTTCGGCTGCGGTCGGTGAAGAGCGGGATACCGCAGCGCGCAAAGGTGCGCTCCACCGCGTTTTTATAGCGGTCAATATCCCGCGCGATCACCGCGATTTCCGAAAAGGAATAGCCGCGCTCGCGCACGAGCAGCAGGATCTCGGCCGCCGCGCGCTCGGCCTCGTCGTACAGATCCGCGCCCGAAAAGGCAAAAACGCCCTCGCCCGAGGGCTCCCGCCGGTCGCCCGGGCCAAAAAAGCGCTCGGCGAAGGCGAGCCCCGCGCTTTCAAACCGCGGAAAGCCCTTGAGCGGCTTTGAGACCTCGACCCCGGCGCCGGTTTTTTTCGCGAGCCGGTAGAGGATTTTCCCCTCGCTGCGGATCGGCGACAGGGCGTCCTCTCCGTCCTCAAACAGATCCTCGCAGCCGAGGGTGCACACCACGCCCTCCGCCCTTTGCAGCAGCGCCGCAATCACGTCGTGCTCCGGCTCGGTAAAGCCGGTGTAGCCGTCCAGGAAAAAGGTCACGCCGCGCAGGCGTTCCGCGCGCGGGATCAGGCCGGCGGCGCGGGTCAGCGCGTCGGTCTCGTCGAGAAACTGCTGCGAGAGCAGTGCGTGATAGGCGTCGCCGAGCAGAGAGAGCTCGGTGAGCTTGTCGCGGGAATATTCGGTTTGCGCCTGTTGCGCGATCTCGCGCAGCGCCGCGCCGCTCACCCCCGCGTTGCGCAGCTCGTCCGCGACCGAGACGGCGAGGGAGAAAAACGCGCCGTTTCGCCGGTGCTTTTTGTAAAACCGCAGCTCGCTCTCGACGGCGATCATCGCGCGGCGCATCACGGCGCACTTGTCCGCCTGGGTCGCATACGGCAGCGCGCCCCCGCCGCACTCGGCGAAGATGTCGCCGCACAGCTTGCGAAAGCTCTTGATTTCGCACAGGCCCTGCAGCTCGCCCGGCAGCTGTAAGGTCAGCGCGCGCTCAAAGCTGACCGAGCTCTGCTCCGGCACGATCAGCGCGCTGCGACGGCCCGCGCGCGCAAGGCGCGCCATTTCCGCGATGCAATAGGCGCTCTTGCCGCTGCCCGCGCGCCCGAGAACCAATTTGAGCATAAAAAAACCGCCTTTGATCCGATCAGAGTGTTCTAAGAGCCTCGTTCACGGCCGAAAAGGCCGGGACGGCGCGTGAAGCGCAGGCTCTGACTCTGATTGTAAACCAAAGGCGGCTCGATTACAATCCTCGCCGCGGCTTTGCCGTCCGCTCACGCGTCGTCGCGGCGCGCGAACCACTCGAGGAATTTAAACCGCAGCGCGAACCGCTCGCCGCCCTCGACGACCTGCTGCTCCTCCTCGGTCAACGCCTCGAGCTCGCTCTCCTGCTCGGCGGCGGGCAGGCAGAGCGCGGGATAGAGCACGCACCACCAATTCTTTCCCTCCCCCCGGCCAAGCTCGATGCGCAGCGCCGTGTAGGTCCCCGCGGGCAGGGTGAAATCCCCATAATAGCGGGTCTCAAACGGCATCCGCGTCACATAGGCGCGCGCCGTATAGCCAAAGCCGTGCGCGCGAAGGGTTTCGTTGGCCACGGCCTCCAGCGCGGACAACTGGTGCTGCGCCGCGACGGCCGCCTCCTCGGCCGTCGCGGCCTGCGCAAACAGGCGGTTGCTCTCGGCGAGAATGGCGTCGCGCACCGCGAGCTTGACGGCCTGATCCGCGTCGCTGTCCGAATTCGCGAGGATGTGCAGGCGGAAGGTGTCCTCGGTCAGCGCCTCGCACGCGCGCACAAAGGGAAGCTGCATCGCCAGCGCGGCAATGCAGAGCAGCAGCGCCGCCAGCAGGGAAATTTCCAGTTTTTTCATCGTCACATCGCGCCCCTTTCGGCCGGTTCGATTTTCCATGCCGGTAGGATGGGCGAGAAATTGGGATTTTATTCCTGCTTTTTCAATTTTTCTTCCGCTGCCGGTACCCCCCGCGACTGAGATTTTCCGGCAAAGCGGAGAGCAGCTTGGACGCGCACAGGGAGCAGACATAAAAAACCACAGGCCTTAAGCGCGGGCGGGGCCGCGAATAATACAGCCGACGGCCGCTCTCAAAATCCCCTCGCGCCTTTGACAAAGAGCTCGCAAACCACGGCGCAGGCAGGAGCAGACCGCTTCAGCTCTTTGGGGGGACGGCGAAAAGGGCCCGGGGAGCGGCAAACGCCGTTCTCCGGGCCCTCGGCCATGATGACAAAAGCGGTTATTTTACGATCGTGCCAACCGGCACCGCATCGTCCACAAAGATGATCCGGCATCCGCAGGCATTGTTGGTCGCCGCGAGCAGCATTCCCTCGCTCGTCGTGCCCGCGAAGCGCGCGGGCTTCAGGTTCGCGACGACGATGATCTTGCGCCCGACAAGCTCCTGCGGCGCATAGTCGTGTTTGATGCTGGATACGATGACCCGCTGGCCGATGCCGTCGTCGAGGGTCAGCTTGAGGCAATTGGCGCTTTTGCGGATCTCGCTGCACTTGACGACCCTGCACACGCGCAGATCCAGCTTTGCGAAATCGTCGATTTCGATCTCGGGCCTGACCGGCTCGACGGGGTCGGGCTCGCCGTATTCGCGCTTCGGCAACACCGCCATCTCCTCTTCGGCGGGGGCTTGGGCGGCCTCGTCGGCGGCCCGCTCCTCGTCGGTCTGCGGGGTAGAAAAGTCGAGCAGGGGCAGATATTTTTCGGGCTCGATCGCGAACAGGAACAGATAGAGCCGGGGGCCCTTTTCCCGATCGATCAGCAGACGATACACGTTTTTGAAAAACGCGCCCTGTTTGGCCTTGAGCTCCTTTTCGCTCATCTGCGCCGTGTCGTAAACCTGTTTGGGAATCGCATACAGCGCGGTGTTGAGCTCGTCGAGCGTATAGCCGCCCCCGGCGATCAGCGCATGTAACAGCTCGATCTCCTTTTTCTGCTCCTCGTCCAGCGCGTTATAGACCTCGAAATTGCGGGTCGCGCGCAGGCGGTTGACCTGATCGGGGGCGCACTGCTCGAGCCAGAATTTCGCGCGGTCGAGCCGGTCGGCAAACTGCTCGTATCGATACGGCGTCCCGATCTTCTCGAAGACCGTCTCGAGCATCGGCACATTGAAATTGACGATCGAGCCCATCTGCACCAGAAGCGACATCGGCACCGTCTCGATCTCGCGGCCCGCGACCTCGGCGTTGTGCATCACCGCGCGGGTGAACTCGTTCGCGCTGCCCGCGCGCACCTCGTTCAGCATACGGTCAAATTCAAAATACTGGCGCAGGATGCCGTCGTCAAAGCAGAAATCGAACGCCTTGAGCGGCTCGGTTTTGGAGTATAGCCAGAGGATCACCTCGGGCTGATAGAGCCGCAGCAGGGTCTCGGGGGTCAGGTTGAGTCCGGAGGAGCCGGACATCTTGCCCGTCGTGCCCTTGATGCCGATAAACTCATAGCCCTGAAAGAGCGGCGCGTCAAAGCCAAAAATCCTTTTGGAAATATCCTTGCTGGTGTCGTAGCTGCCGTTGAGGCTGGCGTGGTCCTTGCCGCCCGGCTCAAAATCGACCTGCTCGAACATCCAGCGCATCGGCCAGTCGACCTTCCAGGCGAGCTTGCAGTTGAAGTCCCTGGTGAAGTCAAAGCTGCCGCGGTGCCCGCAGGCGCACTCGTATTCCGCGGTGGTGCAGTCGTCCGAGAGGCTTGTGATTTTCGTGGTGTCGCGGTGGCAGCAGGGGCAGTAGATGGTGACGGGATAGTAATTCTCCCTCTCTCCCTCCTGCGCCTCCTGCGTGCGGTGGCTGTCGATGATGTCGAAGATCTCGCCCCGCTTTTTGAGCGCGTGCACGATCTGCGCGGCGTATTTGCCCGAGCGGTACATTTCGGCCTGATGGCGGTAGTCCATCTCGATGCCGAATTTCTGGATCGCGCTCTCAAATTCCCGCTCGAAATATTCGGCGTAGGTCTTGGCGTCCGACGCCTCGGGGAACGGGTTTTTGACATCGACGTAGGGATAGCCGATATATTTTTCCATATCCCCGTCAACGGCGGCGACATTGACGGGCACCTTGCGCAGCCGGTCGAATTCGTCCCACGAGAACAGAAGCCTTGCCCTCTTTCCCTTTTTCCGCAGCGCCTTCACCACAAAATAGCTCGTGGCGACATCCCGAAAGTTCCCGATATGGATCGAGCCGGAGGGGCTGATGCCCGCCGCGCAGACATATTCCTCCTTGTTGGGGTTGCGGTCGATGATCCGCTGGGCAATTTCCTCTGACCAGTGCATTTGTGATTCTCCTCGTTTTGATGAAAACGCTGGGCGCCTGCCGGCCCCGCGCACAATATGCAGTTATTATACAGCAAAGTCGGTCAAGAATCAACAAATCCACAGGTCGACGGCATCAGAGCACCGGCCGCGGGGAGCCTCCCCCCTCCCTTCGCCAGCCAATGCGTGAAAGTCAGGGCACTCGGAAAGAGAAATTTTATCCGATCATTCGCCCCAGCTGAAGTCCTCCGGGCCAGCGCCGAGCTCAAAATGATATTTGGCGATCCCGAGATCGATTTTTGAATAAAACCCGATCCCGGGCCTGGCGGTCACCGTTTTTCCGTCCCAAAAAAACTTGAATTTCTGCTGATTCATCGCCGTGGGGGCCAGCAATGCCGCCTCCACGCCGTTTTTGAACCATTCCGGCATCGGGCCGCTTGCCTCGGAAACCTCGCCGGCCGCTTTGGAGGAATGCGCCGCGCCCTGTGTCGCGCCATAGCCGAGAGAGATGACAACGCACAGCTTTTCCCCCGGGCCTATCGTAAAGGCCGTTTTGACTTTGCTGTAGGTCATGGCCACCCAGCAGGTGTTCAGCCCCAGCTGCTGCGCCTTTAAAACCAGTCGTTCCCCGTAATAGCCGCACAGCTCCTCCAGCCTCGCGCCCTTTTTCCCAATCATCGCGATGTAGTTGGCGACGCCGCTGAATTTTCCGTAGTGGGCCATAAAGCCGTCAAAGGCTTTTGGCTCATTGCTCACAAGCTGGATATGCAGCCCGCTCTCGCTGTTGCAGGCATCGATCTCGGCCTGTAGCGCGCCGACAGCCTGCGCATCCAGAGGCTTTTCCGTATACTGGCGGACGCTGTGCCGCGCCTCCATCGCTTCTATCAAGGTCATGTTTTGTTCCTCCTCAAAATAAAAATACTTCGGCAATATCCCATCGCTTCGCGCCCTGCGCCTCGGGGCACGCTTCGCCGCAAAAGGATGCTTGCGCGCTGTGGCTCCTCCTTCTGCGTCAGAGACGGCCGCCCGGCTCCCCGAGGATCCGCTGCGGGCCGGGCTACCTTTTCACCATCCCTCGCCGCTCCGATTCGGCAGCTGCTCCATGACGCTTTTGGCATGTTCCAGCATCCGCAACAAGCTGTCGATCGCTCCGGCCTCCTCGTCAAAATAATAGTAATTTTTTGTGCCCTCCCGCCTCACCTTCAAAATGCCCGCGTCCTTCAGGATTCGTATATGGTGCGACACGGCGGGGCGCGACAGGTTCGTCCTCTCCGTGATCGTCCCGACCCGCACCCCCTCGCAGCTCCCGCTTCGCATCATTTCAAGCATCAGGTGTTGGCGGTTTTCATCGCCGAGGGCCAGCAAAATTTTTTGGCAGTCCTTAAATTCCTCCGCCAGACGTCTGATTTTTTCCCTGTGCTCTGACATAAAGCGCCTCCGCGTCGATCTGTTCAAACCATTATACCAAGTTTTTCAAAAAAACACGTATTGGTAAAGAAAATCGAGACCATCTCCTTGCCCTTTCGGCAAGCCGCGCCTTCGGCAGGGCTCCGGAAAATCGCCGTACAGGTTTAAACATGATATTGTGAAAAGCAAGAGATTTTAAAGGACGGCGCTGCCTTTGGAAACGCTCTCCTATTAAGAAAGAGGTCAACCAACCGCGCCCTCAACCTCCGGCTCGCTGTGAAAGCATCGCAGGGCATGCTTTTCTTTTTTCTCCAAACAGGCTATACTAGTTTCAGCCGATTTTGCGGCAATCTTATTTTTCGAGGCTGTTGGATCTTGAAGCTGGAGCTCCCCATTCTCACAATCGACGGCGCCTACGGCGGCGACCAGCACTGGTTTCGCAGGCCGATGATGCGTCTGGGCGGTTGCTCGACGGTGTGCGCGTGTCACGCCGCCGCAGAGCTCGCGCTGCGCTTTGGCAGGAGCGCGCTGTTTCCCTATAGCAAAAACGAGATCAGCAAAACGCAGTTTTGCCGCTTTGCAAAGACGGTGTATCGCTATGTCTATCCCGGCCGGCGGGGAATGCCCGAAACGCGGCTGTTTGAAGAGGCCTTTTCGGCCTATGCCGCGTCGGTGGGCGAGGAGGCGCGCTTTGCGTCTCTGCCCGGCGGCGCGTCGCAGCCGGAGGCCGAGGCCTTTATCCGCGCCGCTCTGTGCGGCGGCCATACGGTGCAATATCTGCTTCTCGAGCACGCCGCCCCCGACATCGACGACATCGAATGGCACTGGTTCACCGTGACCGGCTTCGACGACGCGCAGGGCTTCGAGATCTTCTTTTCCACCTGGGGCGAGCGGCGCGGCATCCGCTTGGACAAGCTGTGGAACACACAGAAAGAGGAAAAAGGCGGTCTGGTCTGCGTCCTTTAGCAGGGGCGAGACCGAGCCGCCTTTTTCTTTATTCGTTGTCCCTTCGCTCTCATGGAAAGCGGAAGCCGTTTTTTGCGCAACATGCATTTGCCGATAGGCGAATTTTCACATGACTATCTAAGAATCCACTTATTCAAAAGCGATCCGTCCATGTCAGGGAAAGGCAAACGAAATATCGGGCTGCTCCGCCGACCAGACGAAATCCGAATCTGTTGAAAAAAGGATGTAGTAGGTTTGGTTCAAATAAGCGTATACTTCCTTTGGCCGATTGCGTTTTTGCAGCTGAAGGAATTTTTCGCCGTCCGAGAAAATATACAGGGTGTTTTTCTCAATATTGCCGTTTGACAGCCGCTGATAGTATTCGTCCGAAATCGCGATAAACTGCGCCTGATCCCACCGCGCGGCAAAAGGGTCGCTGATTTCGATGTGGTTCTGCGCGCCGTAAAGGCCGAGATAAAGCCCGGGAGCGTCCAAATAGCAAATTTTTAAATGAAAAAGGACACTTTCACGGTGGAGAGTGTCAATGCTGATTTGCGCCATTATATTCCCACATTAGCCCGACGAAGCAGGTGTTTTCCACGGAAGTTGGAAAATCTATGGGCGGTTCTCTTTGTCTTCGTTCGGGCCTATAACCGCTTCGGCCTGCAAAAGGAGCGCTATTGCTCTTACCACCCAGGGACTACTGTACCCTTTTTCTCTCTTTGACTTCCTTTAACTCTGCTTTTGGATACTCCTGCGGGCAACGTGCACTTGACACCTGCGGCCGGTTGTGCTATAAAACAGATATAGCACACAAATCGTTGAGGACACCAAGGCGACTGCGGCCGTTTTTCTTCAGAGAGCGTTCCACCGGCTGAAAGAACGCGAAAAGCGCGCGGAAACGATACCACTGTCCGAGTGCGCGGGCAAACCCGCGCCGGTTTGACGGCCCGTTATCTCCGTCTGCGAGAGGCGCTTTTTTATTGCGCAATTCGGGTGGAACCGCGAGAGTGATCTCGTCCCGTTTTTGGGACGGGATTTTTTGTTGTTCTATAAAAGGCCAAAAAGCACAGCGGAAGCTCCGGCGGCTGCGGCGGAGGCGACTGTGCACAGAGTGAAAAAAACAAAGGAGAGTGCAACAATGAGCATGGTCAAAGTAACCCTGAAGGACGACGTCCGGGAGTATGAGCGCGGCACGACCGCGGCGGAGATCGCGAAATCCATCGGTATGGGGCTGTATAAAGCGGCCTGCGCGGCGGAGATCGACGGGGAGGTCTGCGATCTGCGCACCCCCGTCGAGCGGGACTGCGCGCTGTCGATTTTGACCTTCGACAGCAAGGGGGGCAAGCACGCCTTCTGGCATACCGGCTCGCATGTGCTTGCCGAAGCGATTCAGCATTTATATCCGCAGACCAAATTCACCATCGGCCCCGCGATCGAGAACGGCTTTTATTACGATGTCGACAGCGAAACCGTCTTCACGCCCGACATCCTCGAGAAGCTCGAGGAGGAGATGCGGCGGATCGTCAAGGCGGACGAACCGGTCAGCCGCTATACCCTCACCCGCGCGGCGGCGCTCGAGAAGATGGCGGGCAACGAGTACAAAGAAGAATTGATCCGCGAGCTGCCCGAGGGCGAGGAGATCAGCTTTTATGCGCAGGGCGATTTCACCGACCTCTGCGCCGGTCCTCACCTGATGAGCACCGGCGCGCTCGGCGCGATCAAGCTGCTCAATGTCACCGGCGCGTACTGGCGCGCGGACGCCAAGAACAAGATGTTACAGCGCATCTACGGCATCGCGTTCCCCAAGAAGGCGCAGTTGCAGGAATACCTCGACATGATGGAGGAGGCGAAAAAGCGCGACCACCGCAGGCTCGGCCGCGAGCTCGAGCTGTTTGATATTTTTGAGGAGGGCCCCGGCTTTCCCTTCTTCTTCCCCAAGGGGATGGTGCTGCGCAACGAGCTCGAAAATTTCTGGCGCGAGGAGCACCGCAGGGCGGGCTATCACGAAATCAAAACCCCGATGATCCTCAGCCGCAAGCTGTGGGAGACGAGCGGCCATTGGGGCCACTATAACAACAACATGTACACCACCGTGATCGACGGCGAGGATTTCGCGATCAAGCCGATGAACTGCCCGGGCGGCATCCTTGTGTACAAAAACAAGCTCATGAGCTATCGGGATCTGCCCTATCGCTGCGGCGAGCTCGGGCTGGTCCACCGCCACGAGCTTTCCGGCGCGCTGCACGGCCTGATGCGGGTGCGCTGCTTCACGCAGGACGACGCGCACATCTTCATGACCGAGGACCAGATCGAATCCGAGATCCTCGGCGTCGCGCAGCTCATCGACCGCATTTACAAGATCTTCGGGTTTGAATATACCCTCGAGCTCTCCACCCGTCCCGCCGATTTCCTCGGCACGGTCGAGCAATGGGACGCGGCGGAGGCGGCGCTCAAGGCCGCGCTCGACAAAAACGGCAAGCCCTATGAGATCAACGAGGGGGACGGCGCGTTTTACGGACCCAAGATCGACTTCCACCTGCGCGACTGCATCGGGCGCACCTGGCAGTGCGGTACGATCCAGCTGGACTATCAGCTGCCCGAGCGGTTCGACCTGAGCTATATCGGCGAGGACGGCGAAAAGCATCGCCCCATCATGATCCACCGCGTCGTGTTCGGCTCCATCGAACGGTTTATCGGCATCCTGACCGAGCAGTTTGCGGGCGCGTTCCCGCTCTGGCTGTCGCCGGTGCAGGCGGTCGTCATCCCCATCAGCGAAAAGCACCACGCGTATGCGGACGCGGTCGCGGTGCAGCTCGAGGCGGGGGGGCTGCGGGTCGAGTGCGACAAGCGCAGCGAGAAGATGGGGTATAAAATCCGCGAAGCGCAGCTGCAAAAAACGCCGTATATGCTTGTCGTCGGCGACAAGGAACGGGAAGAAAACACCGTCTCGGTCCGTTCGCGCAAGGAGGGCGATAAAGGAAGTATGATGGTCGACGCCTTCCTCGCCGCCGCGCGCGAAGAAGTTCAATCAAAAGCGCTGTAATGCAGACGTCGCTGTGCCGGAGCGCGGAGATCCGCGCTCCGGCAGGCTTTTGTATGCTTTAGCAATACAAGAATCCCCAGCTCTGCTGAGGAGCGTAAAAGAGCTTTCGCTTCAAGTATCGAGCGAAACGAGAAAGGAACAGGAGCTTTACGGACGAAAAAAGCTATCGGTGTAAAAGAGATCGCTCGTTTGCGGGCTGCCGTGCAGGTGACGCAAGAGACGGGATATTCCGTGCCTCTTGAGAGGCTTGCCGGTAGAAAGCCCTTATAGGGCAAACCCAAGTCCCCGGCTGCGTCGAGGGTCATGACTATGAGCTGTACTTTTGGACCGACATAGGTGCTGCTTCGTGCAATTTGGGACGCGGCCCGTATGATGCCTGAAATCGCGTCAGATCAGCGGGCGTTTATGCCGTCCTCTCCAAGCGCCGGACAGTTTTCTCTCCCGTTGCGTCGAGCGAAACGCGGTCGCGGAACAACACATTCGGCGCGTATTCGCGCCCTGCATCGGGCAAAAGTTTGTGTGCATGATATTGACAATCACCTGTCTTTTTGCTATGATGGTAAGGCTATGAGCCCGTTCATATAATTGAGCCATTAGCTCAGTCGGCAGAGCAATTGCCTTTTAAGCAATGGGTCC
>CAZKRQ010000001.1:0-28920 GCA_964555125.1 uncultured Oscillospiraceae bacterium | reverse complement strand
CGCCATCTCCTGCGTGCTGCTCTATCTCGGCATCGTCAAGAAGTTCGAGCCGCTGCTGCTGGTCCCCATCGCGTTCGGTATGCTTTTGACCAACCTGCCCGGCGCGAACATCATGCATATGGAGCTGTTCAACACCGCCAATATTGATTATGGCGCGGTGCTGCACGAGGGCGGGCTGCTCGATATTCTCTATCTCGGCGTCAAGCTCGGCGTTTATCCGCCGCTCATCTTCCTGGGTATCGGCGCGATGACCGATTTTTCGCCCCTCATCGCCAACCCGAAAACCATCTTTCTGGGCGCGGCGGCCCAGCTCGGCATCTTCGTGACCTTCGCGGCCTCGATCGCGCTCGGCTTTAATGCGCTGGAGGCCGGTTCGATCGGTATCATCGGCGGCGCGGACGGCCCGACGGCCATCTTTGTGACCAAGACGCTCGCGCCGCACCTGCTGCCCGCGATCGCCGTCGCGGCCTACAGCTACATGGCGCTTGTGCCGCTGATTCAGCCGCCCATTATGCGCGCGCTGACCACGAAAAAAGAGCGCGCGGTGCGCATGGATAGCCTGCGCCCTGTCTCTAAAACCGAAAAAATCCTCTTCCCGATCATTGTCACCATCGTGGTCGCCCTGCTCGTGCCGGATGCGACCACCCTCGTCGGCTGCCTGATGCTCGGCAATCTGCTCAAGGAGAGCGGCGTTGCGGAGCGGCTGGTAAAGACCGCCTCGAACGAGCTGATCAACATCATCACCATCCTGCTCGGCGTCTCGGTCGGCGGCACGGCGACGGCCGACAACTTCCTCTCCACCAGCACGCTGCTCATCATTGCCCTCGGCCTGTGCGCCTTCGCGATCGCGACGGCGGGCGGCGTCCTCTTCGGCAAGCTGATGTATGTGCTCACCAAGGGCAAGGTCAACCCGCTGATCGGCTCCGCCGGCGTGTCTGCTGTCCCGATGGCGGCGCGCGTCTCCAACACGGTCGGCCTCGAGACCGATTCGACCAACTATCTGCTCATGCACGCGATGGGCCCCAACGTCGCGGGCGTCATCGGTTCCGCTGTCGCGGCCGGTGTCTTTATCTCGATGTTTGCCTGATAAAAAACCATGAACGGATACCCAGGCCCGCGGCGCGCAAATGTGCGCCGCGGGCCTGCGCTCTTTTGCGTCAGAACCAGATAAAGCGCGTTTTTAGGGGCAGGCGGCGAGCGAGAAGTATCGGACCGTATGGGAGAGCTAAAAAATGGCCGCACAGTCATTTTAGCAAAAACGCGGGCCCCGGCCGTGAGAAAGAGAAGGCCAAAATGATACAATATGAGCCAGGGTGCCCCGGACGGCTTCAAAAACTTGCCATTATTGACACGATGTTATATAATATAAAAATATTACGTTTCGTTCGACAGGTATGTGGACAATCTCCGTCGTATTTTCACCCAGTGGAGAGTTGAATCGTTGTGAATAAAAATGAAGGGAAAAGCGGATCAATGCATCAGGAGGGGCGGCGCAGAAACGGACTGATGCGCGTCTTTGCCGCGCTGGTCTGTCTGGTTTTGCTCACCACCATGACGAGCTCGGTGTTTTACTTCAACCGCTATCTGGCCGATACGGCGAGCGAGCGGTCGATGCCCACCGTGACCCGCAGCCTTTCCAACAATATGCAGAAGATGGCGTATGCGCCGGCGGTCAGCTACGCGCTCAAGCTGGTTTACTCCAGCGCCGAGCTGGATCTGAGCGTGACGATTCTCGACGAGTTCGATCAGGTCGTCACCGGCTACCCGTTTGAGATCGCGGTCACCCCGGCGGACCCCGCGCTCGAGACGATCACGGCGGTCGACGAGGACATGGACGGCTATATCTATGTGGAAGACATCCCCGACGGCGATTACACCGTCGCCATCACCAAGGCGGACGGCTATATTCTGCCCGACCCGATCCTCGCCGTGGTCGAGCCACAGGTTACATATGAAAAAATAGACGTCAGCGACAAGATCACCTCCATGGATAAGGTCGATGTCGCGGGGGAAGACGGGCAATACGGCAAGCCGGGCGGCGCGGACAGCGGCAACAACGCGAGCCCACCCTCGACCGGCAACAGCAACACGGTCGAGTATGTGCCCTCCTCTTCAAAGACAGAGACCAGGACGACGACGGTCGACGTGATCGTCAACGGCGTGCAGAAATACTGGTATAAGCCGGTTCTGGCGGGGAATTATCTGGTTTGGACGGACGGGACGACCTCCGACCTGATCGCGGTTCTTGAGAACGGCTATCTGGTCGGGGCCCAGCGCGCCGTCGAGACGGAGGAGACGGACCCTTCCCAGACCGAGCCCCCGGCGCCGGAGGTTGTGCCGCCGCCCCCGGAGACGGCCGGGAACACCGAGGGCATGGGGGACACCACCTATGTCGACGTGCCGATTATCGACGCGAATTTTGAGCTGCTCGCGGTCGACGGAAAGATGATTCAGGCCGAAAAGATCAAGGCGACCGAGACCAAAACCGAGGAGGTCACCACCTATTACGGCTGGCAGACGCTGAACGGGAGAAAATACTATTACGATAAAAACGGCGTCGCCGTCACCGGCTGGCAGACCATTCAGGGCATCACCTATTATTTCACCTCCGAGGGCGTGCAGGGCGGCAGCACCGGCATCGATGTCTCGACCTATCAGGGCAATATCAACTGGAGCAGGGTCAAGGCGGCGGGCATCGACTTTGTGTTCATACGGCTCGGCTTCCGCGGCTGGGGCACGGGCCGGCTGGTCGTGGACGACATGTTTTACACCAACATCGCCGGGGCAACGGCGGCGGGTCTCAAGGTCGGCGTGTATTTCTTCACCCAGGCGATCAACGAGCGCGAGGCGGTGGAGGAGGCGAGCATGTGCTTGCAGCTGGTGCAGGGCTATTCAATCAGCTATCCGATCGCCATCGACATTGAGGATGCGGGTTCCTCCAGCGCGCGGACGGTCGGCCTCTCCAACGCGACCCGCACAAAGATCTGCAAGGCGTTCTGCCAGACCATTGAGGCGAGCGGCTATCGCGCGGCGGTCTATGCGAATAAATATTGGCTCACCAGCCTGATCAATACCAGCGAGCTGGAAAATTATGTGATCTGGCTCGCCCACTATGTCGAACAGACGAGCTATGCGCGCCGGTATGACATCTGGCAGTATTCCTCGACCGGGCGGGTTGACGGTATTTCCGGCAACGTTGATATGAACATCAGCTATATTTCGTGACAGTCTGCGCCCCGGCGCAGATTGTCAGAACTTCGCAGCCGCTCCGCGCGTTCGGAGCGGCTGCACGCATAAGGAGGACAGTTTCATGCCGGATTATCTTTCCCATGCGCTGTTCGCAAAGCAGCTGCTCGCGCAGGGCGGGTTTGCGCATTATGACGACTGCGCCGCGTATCCCCATCTGTTCCGATACGGCTCTCAGGGCCCGGATCTGTTTTACTATCTCGCCTATGTCTGCCCCGGCAAGGGGTTTTCCGAGAAGGGAGACGTATTCCACGGCCTGCGCCAGAGCGACGTGAGGCAGTGCCTGCTGCGCTGCGAGCGGGAAAATCAATGCGCACAGGGTGAAGCGCAGCGGCGCGCCTATCTCTGCGGCGTCGCGGCGCATCTCTGCCTCGACGGGGCGGCGCACCCCTATATCGAGCGGCGCAGCGCGGAGATTGCGGCCGTGGAACCGGATGTCAGCGAGAGCTGCGCGCATGTGCGGCTCGAGAGTTGCTTTGAGGCGCGGCAGCTTTTCGAGCAGACGGGCCTGCAACCGCGCGGCTATGACGCGCGCGGCGACCTGCCCCAAAGCGACGAGGAACGGCAGACGGTTGCCCTCTGCTGGCAGGCGCTCGCGGAAGAGAGCGGGCTCGCGGCGTTCACGTCCGCGGAGCACGGCGCAGTCTGTGGCGGGATGAGGCGGCTCCCCCTGCTGTTTTCGATTATTTTCGACCGGCACGGCATTGTGAAGGGAGCGCTTGATCTCGTGCGGCGATGCAGAAGGCGGGATTTTGCGCTGCGCTGGCATATCAAACGCCCCTATGACGGGGACAGCGCGCCGCTGCGGGAGGAGGACGCCGCCGCGATCGAGCAGCGGTATCAGGCGGCGCTGCGGGCGTTTCCCGCCGCGATGGGGCCGGCCGGGGCGCGGCAACAGGAGAGAAAAGATTACTAAAAGGTTACGAAATGAAAGATGCGTTTCGCTTTAGTGCACCAAATAGCTAAAATGATTTTTTGAATTTTCATGCAACTGCCCAAAATTGTCGGGATTGGTTGACACCAAAAAACTCGTGTGCAATAATGATTGCAATCTGAAGCGGAGGAAATCAGCATGTTCAGCATGATAGGGATTCTGATCGCGCTTGCCGGCATTCTCGTAGTCCTTGGACGAATTACGGGGAATGCTGAATTTTGCGGCGCTTGATTGCTGAACGGGACAAGCTGGTTTTTACAAAGAGGTAAAATCAGATGGCCTTGGGCAACTCGCCGGGGGCCGTCTTTTTTTAAATATAAAAGCTCTACAAGGTCCATCATTTTATTTTACGGAGGAAACAGAAAGTGAACGCAAAAAAATTCTTTGCGGCGCTGCTGGCGCTTGTGCTGTGCGTCTCAATGCTGGCGGCCTGCGGTAACGGCAACAGCAACGGCAATGACACGCCCGACGACGGCGGCAACAACGGCGCCGCCGGCGACACGATCAAGATCGGCTTTATCGGGCCGCTGACCGGCAACACCGCGCAGTATGGCAACGCCGTGAAAAACGGCGCGCAGATGCGCATCGACGAGATCAACGAGGCGGGCGGCATCAACGGCGCGACCGTTGAGCTGATCGCCGAGGATTCCACCGGCGACGCGACCGAGGCGACCAACGCCTACAGCAAGCTGGTCGACCAGGACGGCGTCGTCGCGATCGTCGGGCCGGTGCTGACCGGCGAGACCTTCGCAGTCGCCGAGCTCGCCGCCGACGACGGGTTCCCGCTCATCACCGCGTCGGCGACCGGCGACGCGATCACGGATATCGGCAGCTCGCTCTTCCGCACCTGCTTTAAGGATTCCTTCCAGGGCGGCAAGATGGGCGCTTATGCCGCCGAGAAGCTCGGCCTGACCAAGGTTGCGGTTCTGACGAACAGCGGCTCCGATTATTCGGTCGGCCTGGCCAAGGCGTTTGTCGAGGCCTGCAACGAGGCGAATGTCGAGGTCGTCGCGGAGGAAAAATACGCCGACGGCGACACCGATTTTGCCGCGCAGCTGACCAATATCGCCTCTTCCGGCTGCGAGGCGATCTATGTGCCCGACTATTATGAAATCGTCGCGCTGATCGCGCAGCAGGCCAAATCGGTCGGCGTTAATGTGCCTTTCCTGGGCGGCGACGGCTATGACGGCGTCATCGAGCAGTCGGAGGACGCGGCGAACGTCGAGGGCTTCTATTTCACCACTCACTATTCGTCCGACGCGGACACCACCGGCTGGGTCGACACCTACACCTCCAACTACAATGTCGCGCCGATGAGCTTCTCCTACCTCGCGTATGACGCGATGATGGTGCTCGAGAACGCGCTGAAAAACGCCGCGTCTTATGATAAGGCCGACCTTGTCGCCGCGATCAAGGCGACCGATATGGAGTGCCTGACCTCGCACTACACCTTCGATGAGGACAACAACCCCATCAAGGACTGCATGATTATCACGGTCGAGAACGGCGCGTATAAATACGTCGAGATGTATTGATTCTTCCCAAGCACGACTTTTCCAAAGGGGGACGGTCTTAGCGGCGGTTCCACAGAAGGGCGAAAGGCCGGCCAAAAGCGCGCAGCGCCGCGGGCCTTCGCTGTCTTCGAGCTTCACCGCGCAGCCGCCCCCTTTTGGGGCTGAAGAATGGATAGCAGGGCCGGTTTGCGCCGCCGGGAAGAGAGCTGTCCGGCGCTCGGGGGACCGCAGGCGGTTTTGTTATCCGGTTCTTCAGCACAGGCACGAAAAATCATTGGGGATAAGGATGTGTTGTTATGACTTTCATATACCATCTGATCAACGGTATCCACGTCGGCAGCGTTTATGCGCTGGTGGCGCTCGGCTACAGTATGGTATACGGTATTGTCAAGCTGATTAACTTCGCGCACGGCGACGTGATCATGGTCGGCGCGTATATCGCCTGGCTCATCATCTCAAAGTGTGGGATGCCCGCGTGGGTCGGCGTCATCGCGGCGGTGGTGTTCTGCACATTGCTGGGCATAGCGATTGAAAAGGTCGCCTATAAGCCGCTGAGGAATTCTGCGCGTATCTCGCTGCTGATCACGGCCATCGGCATCAGCCTGCTGCTCGAGAATCTGGCGCAGATGGTGTTCGGCGTCGACTCAAAGACCTTTCCGAATTTCATCACGGGCGGCATCCAGCTCGGCGTGCGCACGATCAGCCTGACGACGATCATCACGATCATCGTCTCGATTCTGTTGATGGTCGCGCTGACCTTCCTCGTCAATAAAACAAAGATGGGCAAGGCGATGCGCGCGGTTTCGGAGGACACCGACGCGGCGCGGCTGATGGGCATCAACGTGGACCGCACCATCTCGTTTACCTTCGCGCTCGGCTCGGCGCTGGCGGCGGTGGCCGCGCTGCTCTATTGCTGCGCATACCCGACCGTCAACTCCACGATGGGCTATCTGCTCGGGCTCAAGGCGTTTGTCGCCGCGGTGCTCGGCGGCATCGGCTCGATTCCCGGCGCGGTGATCGGCGGCTTCGCCATCGGCATCGCGGAGGCGCTCACCAAGGGCTACATCAGCTCCTCCTTCGCGGACGCGATCGTGTTCGGCATTCTGATCGTCACGCTGCTCATCAAGCCCACCGGCATCCTCGGCAAAAACATTGCCGAGAAGGTTTGAGAAAGGGGGCGCAGAGCATGAAAAAATTCAAGACCTCCACGCCGGTGCGCTATATCGTCAACCTGATTCTCGTTGTCGCGCTGTTTTTCGTCGTCAACACGCTGATCGAGACCGGCGTGATTACCCGCTATTATTACCGCATTCTCTATAAGGCCGTCATCTTTGTCATCGCGGCGGTCAGCCTCAACCTGACCTGCGGCTTTTTGGGCCAGCTGCCCCTCGGCCACGCGGGCTTTATGGCCATCGGCGCCTATACGTCCGCCATTATCACGACGTCGCTGGACGCCAAGGGGATTCTGATCGCGAATTCCGAGTTTGTGACCTTCCTGCTCGCGCTGCTCGCGGGCGGCCTGCTCTCGGCGGTGTTCGGCCTCATTATCGGCCTGCCGGCGCTGCGGCTGCGCGGCGATTATCTGGCGATCATCACCCTCGCCTTCGGCGAGATGATCCGGGTCGTCATCCTCAACCTCGAGGTCACGGGCGGCGCGCTCGGCATCAAGAGCATTCCGCGCTATACCAATTTCGCGTGGGCCTACTGGTGCTGCGTGATCACCATCTTCGTCTCCTATACCCTGATCCACTCCAAAGCGGGCCGCGCGATGATCTCGATCCGCGAGAACGAGATCGCGGCCGAGAGCTGCGGCGTCAACACGACCTATTACAAATCCATGACCTTCACCCTCGCCGCCTTTTTCGCGGGCATCGCCGGCGGCCTGTTCGCTCATTTCATCGCGACCATCGTGCCGAGCGATTTCGATTTCATGACCTCGATCAACATCCTCGTGATGGTGGTGCTCGGCGGGATGGGCTCGATCGTCGGCTCGGTCATTTCCGCGACGGCGCTCACGGCGCTGCCCGAGATGCTGCGCGCGTTCAGCTCCTACCGCATGGTCGTCTATTCGCTGCTGCTCGTGATCGTCATGATCTTCAAGCCCTCCGGCCTGATGGGCCGGTATGAGCTCTCGCTCGGCGACGGCTTCGACCGGCTTGTCAACCGCCTGCGGGCGCCGAGGCAGAAAAACAAAACAGCAAAACAGGAGGAGGGCAAATCATGAGCGCCAAACGACTGGAACCGGCTTATCCTCTCGTGCCCGTGCCCAGCGACTCGTTTGTGCCCGAGAGCGACCTGGGCAAGCGGCCTATTCTCGACATCCGTCATCTGGGCATCGATTTCGGCGGCCTGACCGCGGTCAACGACTTCAATATGATGATCGGGCGCACCGAGATCGCGGGGCTGATCGGCCCGAACGGCGCAGGCAAAACCACGGTCTTTAATCTGCTGACCAACGTCTATACGCCGACGCGCGGCAGCATTATGATTGACGGCGTCGACACAAAGGGAAAAAAGACCTGGCAGCTCAACAAAATGGGCGTTGCGCGGACCTTCCAGAACATTCGCCTCTTTAGAGAGATTTCGGTGCTCGACAATGTGAAGATCGGCTTGCACAATGAGATCTCCTATAAGCTCTCGGAGGGGATCTTTCGGATGCCGCGGTTTTGGAGATGTGAGAAAAACGCGGACGAGCGGGCGCTCGAACTGCTCTCGTTCTTCGATATGCAGGACCTCGCCGACCACGACGCCGGCTCTCTGCCCTATGGCGCGCAGCGCCGCCTTGAAATCGTGCGCGCGCTCGCGACCAACCCGAGCCTGCTTCTGCTCGACGAGCCCGCCGCGGGCATGAACCCGAGCGAGACCGCCGAGCTGATGGACAATATTCGCCGCATCCGCGACACGTTCCAGATCGCGATCGTTCTCATTGAGCACGACATGAATCTCGTGATGGGCGTCTGCGACGGCATCTGCGTGCTCAATTACGGCGAGGTGCTCGCGAAGGGCTCCCCCGATCAGATCAAGAATAACCCGAAGGTCATCGAGGCCTATCTCGGAAAGAAGGGGGAATGAGCCGGTGCTGAAGGTCAACAACATCAATGTCTATTACGGCCAGATCCATGCGCTGCACGATATTTCCTTTGAGGTCAACGACGGCGAAATCGTCACCCTCATCGGCGCGAACGGCGCGGGCAAATCGACCATTCTCAAGACAATCTCGGGCCTGCTGCGCACAAAAACCGGCTCGATCGAGTTTATGGGCGAGAATATCGACAAGATGGCGCCTCACGTCATCGTCGAGAAAGGCCTCGCCCATGTGCCGGAGGGACGCCGTATTTTTCTCGGCATGACGGTGAAAGAGAACCTTGAGATGGGCGGCTTCACCAAAAAGACGGTGGAAAAAGCGGATCTCGACCTCGTCTATGAGAAATTCCCCCGGCTGCGTGAGCGCCGCAAGCAGATTGCGGGCACGCTTTCGGGCGGCGAGCAGCAGATGCTCGCCATGGGGCGCGCGCTCATGATCAAGCCCCGGCTGATGATGCTCGACGAGCCCTCGATGGGGCTCGCGCCGCTGCTGGTCGAGCAGATTTTCGGCATCATCAAGGAGCTGCATCGGGCAGGCACCACGGTTCTGCTCGTCGAACAGAACGCGCAGATGGCGCTCTCGGTCGCCTCCCGCGGCTATGTGCTCGAGAGCGGCGCGATCGCGCTGGCCGATACCTCCGAAAACCTCCTCAAAAACGACGCGGTGCACAAGGCCTATCTCGGCGGCTGAACAGATCGTATTTCTGCAAAAATCTCCCTGTAAGAAGCGTCGATGAGATCAAAAATGAAACTGCCTGCCGGGCCCTGCGAAGCGGGTCCGCATCGCGCAAAAAAACACAGCTGCACGGCCGAACGCCGCAGCAGCTGTGCTTTTTTGTGTCAGGCCCGCCTTTTATGAAAACGGCCCGAAGATGAGGATCCCTGTATGAGCGAAACAACCAGGGCTGCGCGCCCCGCTCCCGGGGGCAGGCCCCGGCTTTGTCTTCTCTGCGCCGTCCGCCTGCGCATATCGCCCGGCGGGGCAGGCGATCTACAGCGCGACGAAGCGCCGCGCGCCCTTCGTGGAGAGAAAACGGATCATCAGACCGCTGAGGCAGAGCAGCAGCGCAGCCGCGAGCAGGGAGAACACCGCGAAGGAGAGAAACCGCGACAGCACAAAGCCGTATAGCAACCCGCCGGCCAGAAGCGCCCCCAGCCCGCCGAAAACCCCGAGAAAGGCGGACAGGGATTGTTTGACAACGAGCGTGTCGTTGTCCGCGTCCAGCTTGGGGTAACGCAGGTTGATTATAACCCCGAAAAAGGAAACGAACAGGCCGAGCGACCCGCAGAGCAGAAACAGCGCGGCGCACTGCGCGACCGGCAACGCGAACGCATAGCCAAACGTCACGGCGGCGAAGAGGGAGCCCGCCGTTGTCAGAATGGCGTTGAACCAGCCCTTGACGAGCAGCACGGCTTTGGCGTCGACCGGCGCTTCCTTGAGAATCCAGAGATTTTTTCCTTCAAGGCTCAGCGAAACGCTGGCGGGGCAGATGGTCGAGACGAGCAGGGCCGCCACACCCGCGACCAGGGGAAAGAGCTCCAGCGAAAGTCCGGCTCCCGCCATCTGTTCAAAGAAGACGAGCAGGTCGTTCTTTTTGACGATCGCCGCCACACCCGCGACCAGGAGGAGGACGAGGCCGAAGCCGGCGTTGAAGAGATAGATGCTGGTGCCGAAAAAGCGCGAGGCCTCTTTTTGAAGCAGCGCGCGCTTCTGGCTGCGGGCCGAAACGGCGGTGAGGCGATAGTCCTGGCGCACGATATGGCTGTTCATGCGGGTGACAATGCGCTTATAGCCCCGGCTGAACAGCCAGACGATCAGCAAAAAGGGAAGAAGGGTCATCGCGGCCAGGCCGAGCAGCGCGCCGGGACTGCCCGCGCAGGCGCGGCCGAACAACCCGAACAGCAGCAGCGGCCCGTGCATGGCCCGCTCGATACTGC
The DNA here is from genome assembly GCA_964555125.1 of uncultured Oscillospiraceae bacterium. Lineage (GTDB taxonomy): Bacteria > Bacillota > Clostridia > Oscillospirales > Ruminococcaceae > CAZKRQ01. The sequence goes on along the minus strand of CAZKRQ010000001.1, from coordinate 18,204 downwards.
CGGCGTTGGCGGCAATGCTGTTGACGTAGTTTTGCAGCCGGAACGAGCCGACCATCACGGCGGCGAAAAAGGCAAAATAAAGCAGGCTGCTGATCAGGGCTTTTTTCTGGACGCGGCTTGAAAACCAGGTGACGAGATAGCCGATCACAAGCGAGAGCAGGGTGGGCGCCAGCGCGGCGAAGAGGCTGCTCACGAGCGTCAACAGAAAAAAGCCGAACCCGCCGCCGTCCGCGGCGATATAGGCGACCGCCATCGGCGCGAACATAAACACGCAGATGAGCAGGTTTTCGAGATAGAGCGCGAGCACCTTGCTGAGCATGACCTCAAACGCGCCGACCGGCAGCGCGAGAAGAAGGTCGCTGTCCCGCCCGCCGAAAATGACGCCGCCCGAGACAAAGACGGTGAACATGAACGCCATCACGACGGTGAGCACCGCGATCAGCATCGGCAGCAGGTGGAGCAGACCGGCCGGCGCGAGCACCGAGGCGAACAGGGTGCTGTAAACGCCCGAGATATACACGCACAGAAACGCCATCAGCGCGAGCGCGCCGAAGCCCGAGACGGCTTTCTTTTTGTTGCGGCCGCCGAAGGAAAAGGTGCGCAACAGGGACAGAAAGCTGACCCGCATCAAAGCACAGAACCGTTTCATTGCGCGCCGCCTTCCTCCGCGAGCTCGAGAAAGACGCTCTCGAGGCTCGAATTGCCGACAATTTCGGCGGTCGTGCCCGACTCGATCAGGCGGCCGTCCTTGATGATCGCGATGCGGCTGCACAGCTTTTCGGCGACCTCGAGCACATGGGTTGAGAAAAAGACGGCGCCGCCCTGCGCGCACAGCTCATGCAGAAACCCCTTGAGGGTGAACGCGGCGACCGGGTCGAGGCCGACAAAGGGCTCGTCGAGGATGAGCAGGCGGGGGTTGCGTATCAGCGCCGAAATGAGCGCGAGCTTTTGCTTCATGCCGTGGCTGTAGCCGCCAATCGCGCTCCCGAGCGCGCCGGTCAGCTCAAATGCGCCGGCATACTTTTCGATTTGCTCGGTGCGCCGGTTTTTGGGGATTTCGTAAATATCGGCGATAAAATTGAGATATTTGATGCCGGTATAGAATTCATAGAGATCGGGATTGTCGGGCAGAAACGCGGTGATTTTCTTGGCGGCGACGGGCTCGGTGCGGATCGAGTGGCCGTCGATCAGAATATCGCCCTGGGAAAAATCGAGAACGCCGGCGACCGCGCGCAGCGTTGTGGTTTTTCCGGCGCCGTTGTGGCCGAGAAAGCCGTAGATTTCCCCCGACGCGATTTCAAGACAGAGATCGTCTACGGCGAGACGGCCGCCGTCATAAGATTTGGAAAAATGATCGATTTTCAGCATGATTTCTCTCCTATCCGGCGCGGCGGTAGACATTTTGCGGCCGTGCCATTATAATTATACTACAGAACGAACAAAGCGCACGGTAGTTTGCCCACAGAAGCTGCAAGAGCACGGCGCGGGCCTTGGCCCGGCGTGTGTGCGGCGGAGCGCGAGGCGGGCGCGCGGTGTCCGGCGGGGAAGCCTGTTTTCGGCGCTGTCACAATTCCTGTGCGAAATTGTTTGTGAAAAAATGTATTTGGAAAAGGAGTTATGAACTGTGAACCCACAAGCCGTTTTGAAAAAGACACTGAAGCGCGGCACCGGCCTGATGGTTACATGGATTGTTTTCGCGGTCATCACGGTCGTCTGTATTGCACTCAGCCTCATTCCCCACACGGCGACGCCGGAGGCCATCACACCCCAGAACGAAGCGCAGGGGGTGTACGGCTATCTCGACCTGTATCTCATCACCGATTCCTTTGCAGAGGATACCGGCGGGCATGGCCTCGACTATTTTCTCGCGCAGACAAGAGACGGCACGAGTTATATGATCGGCGACTATACCAGCACGTTCCAGACGAAATATAAGGCTCTGCTCGACTGGAGCTATTCGGATGAGGACGACTCGACGCATCCCGGCGAGATGCGGGTGACCGGCGTGCTCAAGCCGATGGATTCCGCGTTGGTCGAATATGGCGCCGAGTGGATGGAAATGAGCGAGAGCGATTTTGAAAACGCGTTCGGCGATTACTATCTCGACGTCACCGCCGCCGCGCCGACAAGCGGCGACGGGTCGGTCTGGCCCGCGCTGGCGCTTCTCAGCGGCATTCTGGCGATCTGCTTTGCCGTCGGCGCGTTTGCGCAGCGCAAACCCTCGGCGCAGACGGCGCGCCGCTTGCGGGCGGCCGGCGAAATGGAGCGGGTCGAGCAGGAGCTGAGCAGCCCGACCAACCTCGCCTATAACGGCGACAAGGTGATCTTCACCGACAATTACCTCGTCTCGAAGGAGGGCGGCGCGATTGTCCGTTACAGCGACATCCTCTGGTGCTATGTCACGGTGCAGCGCACCAACCTCGTGCCGACCGGCCAGTTTTTGACCCTCAAAACGGCGAATCGCGAGACCTACAACGTCGCCTACGACAAGCCAGGCAAGAAAGAGACCGGCGTCACGCGCGGCACCATGGAGGAGATCGCGCGCCGCAATCCGGGCGTTCTGCTCGGGCATACCACCGACAACGTGCGCGCCTACTCCAACCGGCTCGCGGCGCTCGCCGGTCGCGGGCCTGTTGTGGCGCAGGGACAGCCCGCCGCCGCGCCGCAGGCGCCGAACGCCACGGCGGATTACAACTATCTGGGCAATATCGGCGGGACGGTTCCGAATACGCCGCCGGCTCCGCCCACGACATACACGGATTACACCAACAACGGCGACCCGACGATCAAATAAAGGCGCCGGAGCGGCCCGCGATGCGATTCGCATCGCGGGCTTTCTCTTTGCAGATCAGTCCGCTTCGCCGGTGTAGCGAACCGCGGTTCCGTAGGCGATGACCTCCGCCGCGCCCTGCATAACCGAGGCGCTCGCGTAGCGCACGCTGACGACCGCGTCGGCCCCCATCGCCTCGGCCTCGTCGACCATCCGCTTGACCGCGATCGCCCGCGCGTCGTTGAGCATCTCGGTGTAGCTGACGATCTCGCCGCCGACGAATGTTTTCATGGCCGCCATAAAATCCTTTCCGAAATTTTTGGTCATAACCACGTTGCCCTTCACGATGCCCAGCGCGTCGAACGGCTGGCCGGGCAGATAATCAATATTTACGAGCTTCATCGATTTCTCCTTTTTTGATCTCTTTAAAGCGGTCGAAGAGGGCGAGCAGAATGCCGCCCGCGATGCAGACGGGGATGGCGATCAGCAGGATGGCGAGCGGCAGCGGGGGCCGCCCCTCCATACTCATGCCCCAGACGAAGAGCCAGACGAAGGTCCCCGCCACCGCGAGCATCACCAGCGCGCAGATGGACGGGATCACCATCTTGCGCAGGGTGTCGTTCTTTTTGACGTTCATAAATACAACCCCTTTCTCCTCATAAAGACGTATTTTCTCGATATAGGCGTCGACATCGATCGTCGCCGTCTCCAGCTCCCCGACCTCGTCGCAGAGCAGCCTGGCGATTTTGAGGTTTTCGATCTCGCTGCTCAGAGAGACCGCGTGCCGCCGCGCGCAGGTCGTCAGCGAGAGCTCCCCGTCGAGGACCTGGCGAATCTCCCCCACCGGCACGAACAGGCTGCGCAGCAGCCGGATGGTCTTCAGCCGGCGTATGTCGGCGTCGCCGTAGTTGCGATAGTGATTTTCCCGCTCGCGGTCGGGCTTGAGCAGGCCCATCCGCTCATAAAAGCGGATATTGTTTTTGGTGATGCCGACGCATTGCTCCACCTCGCGGATCGTCATGGCGCGCCACCTCGCTTTCTCGCCTCTATTTTAAACCTTCGACATGGTGAAAGGTCAATAGTTTTTCCGAAACTTTTTATTTCGCCCGGTTGGGGGTGGCGGAACACCGCTTTTAGAACCGTCGGGCAACAGCCGCCGGGGAGAGGAAACAGCGCCGAAGACGTTCAGGTTCCCCAAAAAAGAGGGGATCATGCGCCGGGAATTGCTGCAAAAAGCCAAAATCCTCGCCGCCATGGCGCAGAACTCTTGACAACCGCCCGTTTCGCATTATAATAAAACCCATAATTGAACATGGTTGGATAGAGGCGCGGCCGACAAGAGTACTCTCCGAAAGACGACAGACATCGGGGGACGAAAGGGGAGGCCGCCGAGGAACCGGCTGCGGGTGTCTGACCCGCCGGGATCCGGGCCGCACGAGAAGATCGCGCGGACTGTCACGTTTGTGGGGAGCTATCGCCATTGCACACTGGTTTTCAGCAGGCCATGGGCTTCCCGTTTCGTGGAACCCATGGTCTTTTATCTTGCCCGCAGGGCGAAAAATAGAAAGGAATGACAGAAATGAAAAAAGTACTTGCTCTTCTGCTCGCGCTTGTGCTTGTGCTGGCGCTCGGCGCCTGCGCGGGCGGCAACGACCAGCCCGCCAACGGCGGCGAGGCGAACGACGACCCCGGCCAGCAGGGCGGCGACGAGACCCGCACCCTTCGCGTCGCGATGGAGTGCGGCTATGCGCCCTATAACTGGACGCAGGCAGACGACAGCAACGGCGCTGTGCCGATTGCCGGCTCCTCCGATTACGCCTATGGCTATGACGTCATGATGGCCAAATACATCTGCGAGAAGCTCGGCTGGAACCTCGAAATTGTCAAGCTCGACTGGGAGTCGATTATCCCGGCGATCCAGTCCGGCACGGTCGACGTCGGCATCTGCGGCCAGTCGGTCACCTCCGACCGGCTCGAGATGGTCGATTTCACGACCCCCTACTATTATGCCTCGATCATCACCCTTGTCGCGCAGGACGGCCCCTATGCCAACGCGGCCTCGGTCGCCGATCTTGACGGCGGCACCTGCACAAGCCAGCTCAACACGGTCTGGTATGACGTCTGCCTGCCGCAGATCCCGAACGCGGAAATCCTGCCCGGTCAGGAATCCGCGCCCGCTATGATCGTCGCGCTGACCTCCGGCCGCGTCGACTATGTCGTCACCGATCAGCCCACCGGCCTCGCGGCGGTCGCAGCCAACCCCGGCCTCAAGATGCTTGAATTTGAGGGCGACAACGGCTTCGAGGTTTCGGACGAGGAGATCAACATCGGCATTTCGGTGCAGAAGGGCAATACCGAGCTGGTCGACGCGATCAACGGCGTGCTCGCCGGCCTGACCGTCGACGACTTCACCTCGATGATGAACGACGCCATCGCCGTGCAGCCCCTGAGCGAATAAGCCGGTTCGACAGCCCGGCGCGGGTGCGCCGCATTATGACAAAGACCAAGCCGCAGGGGATGAATCCGCATCCCCTGCGGTCACGCCGTCTTTGGAAGGGAGTTTCATTCATCCATGTGGACAGCGATTCAGGACGCCATTACCCAGCTGATCGGCACGACAAAGGTCGGGGACATGACCTTTTGGGAGCGCATTCTGCACCTCATAAAGCTCTATGGCCCCTCCTATCTCGAGGGCGCGGGCCGGACGCTCGTCATCGCGCTCATCGGCACGCTGGCCGGCTGCATCATCGGCCTCGCGGTCGGCATTGTGCAGACCATCCCGGTCTCCAAAAAGGACAATCCCGTCAAACGGGTCGTGGTGCGCTTTTTTCAGATCCTGCTCAATATCTATGTCGAGGTTTTCCGCGGCACGCCGATGATGATTCAGGCGGTCTTCATTTATTACGGGGCGGCCCAGCTCTACGGCATTTATATGGGCATGTGGACGGCGGCGTTTTTTGTCGTCTCGATCAACACCGGCGCGTATATGGCCGAGACGGTGCGCGGCGGCATCCTCTCGATCGACCCCGGCCAGACGGAGGGCGCCAAGGCCATCGGCATGACCCATGTGCAGACGATGCTGTATGTCATCCTGCCGCAGACGCTGCGCAATATCATGCCGCAGATCGGCAACAACCTGATTATCAATATCAAGGACACCTGCGTGCTGTCGGTCATCAGCGTCGTCGAGCTGTTCTTTGTGCATAAGGGGGTCGCCGGCGCGCTGTATACCTATTTTGAGTCCGCGACCATCACGATGGTGATTTATCTGACGATGACCCTCGTCTGTTCGCGCCTGCTGCGCTGGTGGGAGAAGAAGATGGACGGCGCCGACAGCTATGACCTCGCGACCACCGACACCCTCGCGCACACGACCGGCATGTACAGCTATCCCGGCAAGGGCAGCCCGTTCGACGAGCGCAGCCCCGAGGCGCAGAAAACAAAAGCGAAAAAGGGGGAATCGTAAAATGGCGGACGTAGTGCTCGAGGTAAAGCATCTCTCCAAGAGCTTCGGCAACAACGAGGTGCTGCGGGACATTGATTTTACGGTCAGCGCCGGGGACGTGACGAGCATCATCGGCGTTTCGGGCAGCGGAAAATCCACCCTGCTGCGCTGCATCAACCTGCTCGAGACCCCGTCGAGCGGCGAGATTCTGTTTCACGGCGAGGACATCACGGGCCGGCATGTCAACGCCCCCTCCTATCGCGCCAAGGTCGGCATGGTGTTTCAGAGCTTCAATCTCTTCAACAATATGACCGTGCTCGAAAACTGTGTCATCGGCCAGACCAAGGTCATGAAGCGAAGCAGGGCCGACGCGGAGAAAAACGCCCGGCTTTATCTCGAAAAGGTCGGTATGGCCCCCTATATCAACGCGAGGCCCCGGCAGATCTCGGGCGGGCAAAAGCAGCGGGTCGCGATCGCCCGCGCGCTCGCCATGGAGCCGGAGATCCTGCTCTTTGACGAGCCGACCAGCGCGCTCGACCCCGAGATGGTCGGCGAGGTGCTTGAGGTGATGAAGGCGCTCGCGCGCGAGGGCATGACCATGATCGTCGTGACCCACGAGATGGCGTTTGCGCGGGATGTCTCCAACCATGTCGTTTTCATGAAGGACGGCGTCATCTGGGAGGAAGGGGCGCCGATGAAGGTGTTCGTCGACCCCGCCCGGCAGGAGACACGCGACTTCCTCGCGAGATTTATCGGCTGACAGATGAAGAAAACGGCGGACGCCAAGGCGTCCGCCGTTTTTGAATAGAGCTATGCGCGAAAGCAGCCCCGGGTTCACGACGGCTTCACTTAAAAAGGCGACAGGCTCCGAGGGCGTCTCGCTCCCCTGGTTCGCCGCCGTTTGTGCCGGGACGTGTTCTTCGGCAGGGCGTCAGGCGCTTTTTTCGCCCCTGTCCTTTTGGGCCAGCTCGTTCGTGTTGATGGAATTGCGGAACACGACAAAGCGGTTGAAGAGAAACTCGGTCGCGAGGTTGATAAGCATGGTGCCGAACAGAACAAGGTATTCGTTGACGCCCATGGCGGCGAGGGCCGAGCCCCACCAGGTCGAGAGCGGCGTGAACACGCAGTAATAGCCGCAGACCTTGAGCATCGCGACAGGCACGTTGTTGGCGGATTTGAAGGTGAACCGGCGGTTGAGTGTGAAATTCCAGACGACCGAAAGCGCCAGCGCCGTGAAATAACAGATCGAATAGGGGAGGCGGAAAACCTCCTTCATGAGGGTGAACGCGCAGGCTTGAATGAGGCCCGCGCTGATAGAAAAAAGCACGAATTTGAAGACCTGAACGGCGTTTTCTTTTTTGGTCAACACGGGTTTGTCTGTATGACGCATGAAAGGCTCCTTTGTTTGGAAGACGGGGATGCGCTGCGGGATCGCCGGAAAGATCGCAAAACGCAGACGGAAGAGGGGAAGGCGCGAACGCGGCGGTTGGGTTGCGCGCCGTCTTTTATTGTATCACATGCTTTTCGCAAAGCAAGCCCTGTGGAGACGCCGCGGGCGCAGAGCTTCGGTGCCTTTCCCCGCCGAAGGAGGAGAAGGACAAAAATAAATCTTCTCGACGGACACGCCCGTTCCCCGTTTTGGCATTGCTTTCCGGACGAAGATTTGTTATCATTTTATCGAAATACCATGCGCGCTTTTCTCCACTGGGCGGAAGGCGCGCAGAAAGAGGAGTTTTATGGCTGAAAAGAAAAAGCCCGTCGAGCGAAAAATCGTCTCCGCTGCGGACGCCAGGACGGCGAAGCGCCCCGCAGACGTAAAAGACGCCCCGGCGAAGACGTCCGCGAAGGCCCCGGCCGCGCAGAAAAATGAGGCCGCTGCGGTCGCGACAGCCGAGAAAAAGCCCTCGGGCGGCCTGCGCGCCGGCGCGGTCGTGCTGTGGGTGTTGGCGATCGGCTGCGAGGTCGCGGCGATCCTGCTGCTCAACCGCACGCTGTCGTTGCCCAAATTCGGCATGGGCACCTGGCTCATCATCGCGATTGTGCTCGATCTGATTCTGGTGATCGTCGGCTCCCAGCTGTGGAAAAAGGCGAATCATCAGGACCCCGCCTCGGAGCAGAGCAAGGTCAAGTTCTGGCTGTGGAACAATATGGGTGTGATCGCGGCGGTCGTCGCGTTCTTCCCGCTGATTATCATGCTGCTCAAGGACAAGGACCTCGACCCCAAGACAAAGCGGCTCGTCTCGGTCATCGCCGTCGTCGCGCTGATCGTCGCGGGCGCGGCCTCCTACGATTGGGACCCCGTGTCGCAGGAGGATCTGGAGGCGCAGCGCGCCGCGCTTGAGGAGGAGGGCGTCGCCGCGGACGGCAGCGTTTATTGGACGCCGTTCGGAAAGGTCTACCATCTTGATCCCGACTGCCAGGCGCTGACCAACAGCGCGACCCTCGTCACCGGCACCCTCGACGAGGCGTTTGAGGCGAAGCGGGTGGATCTGTGCAAATTCTGCGCGCGCAATGCGGGTGTGGAGGTGCCGGCCGCGCCGGGCGAGGATTCGCAGGCCCCGCAGGACGGCGAGGATCAGGCCGCGTAATCAAACCGAAAAAAACGCGTCTTTGGGTCACCGGGACGCGCTTTTTGTTTGGCCGCGAGACGGGGAGATGCAAAATCGGTGGAACAAAGTGTGTGCTGCGAAAAATGAGCGGGGAATCCGCCATGCCGGAAAAATTTTAGGGCGGCGAGACATATTTTTGTTCCCATCTGCGCAAAATAGTTCTATAATGGGGATAGCCGAAGCAGCGGTGAGACGAGAGCCCGAAACGCCCGCGGCGTCTGCCAGCCGGGACCGGGGATCACAAACTCCAGACGGTTTTCAAAGCTTGAAAACGCGGCAGGCGCGCTTTTTCGCTGAGTTTCCCTTTCTTGACGCTTTCGAGCCCGGGCTTGGGCTTGAGGGGAAGGGCCCGCGGAGACGGCGCGCGCCGCTTCGACCTCTTATTGGGCCGCTGTCAAAGAGCTTTCATTATTTTTATGGTAAGGAGAACGCTTATGGGATTTTTGAAGAAGCTGGTCGACATCGGCGTGACCGCAGGCGCGACGGTTGCCGCGATGAAGGTCGCCGAAAAATACAACGAAAATAAAGCGAACAGCGCGACCGACGATGTGAACGGCGACGGAAAGGTCGATTTTAACGACACGGTCGCCAATGTGGCGAAGGCCGCGAGCGAGGTGTACGCCGAGGCCGCCGATAAGGTCAAGGGATTTGCGGCGAGCGCGAAGGAAAAGGCGCCCGAGTTGGTCAATAAGGCGAAGGAGACTGCGGTCGACGCGTTCAACAGCGTTTCGGGCCGGCGGGACAGCGCGCCCTGCGGCTGCGGAGAGGCAAACGCGCAGGAGCAGCCGGCGCAGACCGAAGCAAACGGCGATTCCCCCGAACAGCCCTGAATCAGCCCGGCCTGTTACAGCGCCCCGCCGCCATCGTGGCAGCGGGGCGCTTTTCGCGGCGTTTTCTGCGCCTGTATAAAGCAAAAGAAAGGAAGAGCGTGGTTTAGAAGAGTGCGACCGCATCCGGCGAAGAAGCGCAGTGATCGCGTTTGCGAGCCCCGCATTCTAGCAAAGGACGCTGTGGTTTTCGGCCTCGTCTCTGCCCTCGCGTTCCTGTTCGCTTCATGGGCGATTCTGTTTTTCCGGTTTGTACGTGAGCCGGCGCAGGGCATCGTTCAGCCTTTGCCAGCAGCGCACGCTCAGCCGCACAAAAACGCACAGAAGCAGCGCCGCCCACCACCAAATCGACGGCGGCAGCACAAGGATCGCCGCAATCAGCAGGCTGTCGGCAGCCAGGCAGCCCGCGAATAAAACCCCAAAAAACATCCTGTGTACCCCTTATATTCTGTATTTCGCTTATTTTAGAACAAATTGTTCAAAAATGCAATAGAACAATCTGTTCCAGATATAGTGAACTTGGTGGTAAAGTCATGGTATATAAGCGGATACGGGATCTGCGCGAGGATCACGATTGGACACAGGCAGAGGTTGGCGCCCGTCTGCGGGTATCGCAGCGCGCCTATGCGTATTATGAATCGGGACAGCGGATGATACCGCCCCCGATTCTTGTGGCGCTCGCCGACCTCTATGACGTGAGCGTCGACTTTTTGCTGGAGCGCACCGATAACCGGGAGCTGCGCCGGTGAGGCGGAGAAAAGGCGGTCAGCCGCGCCGGTAGCCCGAGAAAGAGGCGGTTGCGACGTGCTCGCCGAGGTCGTCGGTGACGAGGACCTCGAAAAAGCAGACAGTGTGGCCTGCGCGCGTGCACGAGGCCTCGGCGATGAGGCGGTTTCCCTTCGTTGCGCTGAGAAAGGAGATCTGCCCTGTCAGAGAGACGGTCAGCGGCTGCCCGGTGTTGGCGGCGACGGAAAAGCAGAAATCGGCCAGAGTGAAAACCGCGCCGCCCATCACGGCGCCCGCGGCGTTGCGATGCTCCCCGGTGAGCTCCATCCCGCATCTGGCGTAGCCGCTGCGCGCTTCCTCGATCACGCATCCCGTCCGCATGGCGAAGCGGTCGTTTTGAAACCGGGCGCGCATCTGTTCGGTCAGGTCCATAAAAAGATTCCCCCTTTTCTGACAAGGATAAAAAATGTTACAATAAAAAAGCCGCTGTGGGTGGAGGGATACCCGCTTCTGCGCCGGCCCTTGACGCGCATGGGCGGAGAAGCGCTGGCCCTTGGAAAACGCGGCGGCATCTCTGCTTTAGGCGGCGCGGCGCTCTTGCGCGCGCAACCCGGGCGGCGGAAAAACGCATTTTTGTAGAGCAACGATTCGGAGCGACTGGCAAATGATAAAATGGCTGCAACATCTCAAGACGATCAACCACCATAAAGCGCTGGTTCTGCGGCACTGTTTTCGCGTCGGGCTTTACCGACAGGGGCTGCTGCACGATCTTTCCAAATACAGCTGGGTAGAATTTCGCGCGGGCGCGAAGTATTTCGTCGGCTACCGCAGCCCCAATGAGCTTGAGCGGCAGGACAAGGGCTACAGCGCCGCGTGGCTTCACCACAAGGGGCGGAACAAGCACCACCTCGAATACTGGATCGACTATGCCCCGACGGGGGACCACCGCATGAGCGGCATGGAGATGCCGGTGCGGTATGTCGTTGAGATGTTCTGCGACCGCATGGCGGCCTCCAAAACCTATCTGAAGGAAAAATATACCCAGGCCCACCCGTGGGAATACTATGACCGCTCGCGGGATCACTATATCCTGCACCCCAACACCCGCGCGCTGCTGGAGGATATGCTCGCCGTTTTGCGCGACGAGGGCGAGGAGGCCGTGTTTGCCCATATCCGCAGAGATATTCTGCACAACCTGAGGGGAGAGTGACAAGATGGCGACGACGCCGGATTATATCGCGTATGTTTGCGACCGGGTCCGGGAAACCGGCGCGGTGCGCTTCAAAAAGATGTTTGGCGAATACATGGTCTATGTCGACGATAAGCCTGTGCTGACTGTCTGCGACAACACGGTCTATGTCAAGCAGCTCGAGTGTGTCGCGCCTCTGCTCGGCGGCGCGCAGACCGGCGCGCCCTATGAGGGCGCGAAGCCGCATTATATCCTCGACATCGACGACGAGGCGCTTTCCTGCGCCGTCGTTCGGGCGCTGTTGCCCGTCGTGCCGGTGCCGAAGCCGCGCCGAAAAAAGGCGGGGGACGGCAAAGCGCATGAAAGGGTGAAATGATGGCGAGGGTATTAAGAAACAAAGAGCTGATCCGTACAAGGCTGGCCGCCGGTTATGGCGGATGGATGTATTGCGATCAATGCGGTGAAAATATAGGATACTTATGCTATTCGACCTATGATAGACTGGAATTAAAATATGAATGCAACTGTGGGAGTAAAGGCAGCGCCGTTTTGGATTTTGAAGATAGCGGGACAGGCAGAATTTGTGAGGAGGAGCTGGCCGGTATAAAAAACAGATTATGCTGCCCAAAGGATAAGGAGCCGCTAATCACGATATTAGAGAAAAAGCTGACCGATTATGAAATGAAAATTACCTGTAAGGCTTGCGGAAGCATCTATAAAAAAGTCAAAAGAAGCTGACGGTATCCTTTTAAGGTCAGGAAAGACCGAAGAAAAGAAGGACGATCGGTCTGCGGTTGTGAAAAAAGGGGCACGCCTGCGAAGGCGAAAGGAAAGCGCGCATGAAGAAATCGTCAAGGGTCTGCGTCTGCGCCGTGATCGAGCTGCTGGTGATCGCCAGCGTTGCGCTCGCCAACGCGAACCCGGAGCCGTTGCGCTATTTTATCTGGTACAATCTTCTGTACGGCATGGCGCTCAGCGTGGCGCTGCCGCTATATCTGCTGCGCAAAGAGAAGGATCCGCTTGGGTTTGTCGAGATCAAGCCGTTTGGCGGCAGGCAGGCGGCTGTTCTGGTCGCGTTCGTCGTGTTTTCGGTCGGCGGCCAGCTGATCCCGCTGGCCGCGCAGGGGAGGGCGATTCCGTGGCGCCTTTTACCGATGGGGATCGTTCCCCTGACGATGACGACCTTTTTTGAAGAGTTTTTGTTCCGCGGCTTTTTTCAGACCACGCTGGAAAAGAGCTTTGGCCGGCTTCCCGCAATCCTCCTGTCCGGCCTCGCGTTTTCGCTCTATCACATCGGCTATCCCGGGTTCCGCACGGCTTCGGATCTGTTGCTGCTCTTCGCCGTTGGGGTGGGCTTCGCCGCCGCTTACGCGCTTTCCGGCAATCATCTGGCTGTCGCCTGCTTTGTGAATCTGCCGAATGCTTTTGTGACGTATATGCTGAAATACGAGCAATTCCTCGCGATGGGCGTTTGCTCGACGGTCGCGGCCGCGGCCACGATAGGCGGCCTGGCCGCTCTCTTTGCCCTGTTGGCGAAGAGAAACCGAAGGAAAGCGTAAAGAGCCGCGTCGCGGCTCTTTTTTCACACGCAGCGCGGGCATACGCTTTTGGATTGGGAAAGAGATGCCGCGGGGCGGCATCCGCAAAAGGTCTCTCCTGCGCCGGCGAAAGACCGGGCGCCCGGCGCGCCTTGAGACGGCCGGCCTTATTTGCCGTAATAAATCATCATCGAGAGCTCGGCGGGCCGGTCCGTGTCGTTGCGGTAAGCGTGGTGCACGTCGGCGGCGAAGCGCAGGGAATCGCCCGCCGAGAGCGGATGCTCCGTTCCGCCCGAGGTGATGACGACCGAGCCGCTGAACACCGTCACATACTCCTCGCTGCCCGGCAGATGATCCTGCGACTCGAGATGGCCGTGGGGCTTGATGATGACGCGGAAGATTTCAAACGGGTGAGAGTCGCTGAAGGTGAACAGCATGTAATTGATATAGCGGCCCTCATCCTCATAAATGGGCGCGATTTCGTCGCCGCGCACCGTTTCGCTCGGCTTGTCGTCCCGCTCGAGCAGGGTGCTGAACGAGACCTTGAGACCGTTGGCGATTTTGGACATCACGGTAATGGTCGGGTTGACCTCGCCGCGCTCAATCTGGCCGAGCATACTCTTGCTCACGCCGGAAAGCGCCGCCACATTGTCAAGGGAGAGCCGCTTTTTCTCCCGCAGCAGTTTAAAATTCTTGGCGACGATTTGGGTAACATCCATCTTTCCCTCCGTGCTTTCGTGCGCGGTTTTTTTCTTATTATAGCACACTGCCCCGGCCGAAGCCTACTGGTTTTTCGCAGGATTGCCGCAGCCCGGCGAATTTCTCCCAAAGACCCTGACAGAAATCGGCTGAAGAGAGGGAAAGGCCGGCAAAGGCGGCGGCGCGGCGCAGGGAGAAACAGGCGAAATCTATTGTCTTTAGCGACAAAACCCGGCGGCGGCCCGCGCCGTTGGTTGTGTGGATTTCCGAATTTCACGGCAACGGTGATTTCGCCGTTGCTTTTCGGGCGATAAATCGTTACTATTAAAGCATACTCTGAGTCGAAGGGCGGAGAGGGAAATGCGCTTTCTGAAGGACAACGGTTGCCGTTTTTTTGTCGTGTGGTCCGGGAGAGGTGCATACAAAATCGGGGCGTCGCGCCGCTGCGTGCGCGCCGTACAGGACCTCACAGGCCCCAAAGCATAGTTTTTCGGGACATGGTGCACCCTGCGCCGTGCCCTTTTTTGTTGGAGGAAATGATGGAGAAGAAAGTTGCGATTATTATGGGAAGCGACAGCGACTGGAAGATAGTCCGGGCCGCTGCGGCGCAGCTCAGGGAATGGGACATCCCCTTTGAGGCGCATGTGCTCTCGGCGCACCGCACGCCGGATGCAGCCGCCTCGTTCGCGAAGACCGCGCGGGAAAGGGGCTTCGGCGTCCTCATCGCGTGCGCCGGCATGGCGGCGCATCTCGCGGGCGTGCTCGCGGCGCACACGACCCTGCCCGTGATCGGCGTGCCGATCCGGGGCGGCGCGGTGGACGGGCTCGACGCCCTGCTCGCGACGGCGATGATGCCCAGCGGCGTCCCGGTCGCGACCGTCGCGCTCAACGGGGCGAAAAACGCCGCGCTGCTCGCGGCGCAGATGCTCGCGCTGTCGGACGAGCGCATCGCCGCCCTGCTCGAGCGCGCGCGAGAGACGATGGCCGGGGAGATCGCCGCGAAGGACGCGGCGCTGCAAAAAGAGGTGGAGGCGCTGTAAAGCCCGCCCGGCGTCCCGCGCGGACGGAAAAGATACAAAAAACGGCTTGTCCGCGGCGCAGCGCGCGGGCAGGCGGATCGAAACCAACGGCACAAAGAAAAAAGCGAGGTAAATGAGAGATGGAAAAACGGGAGCAGCTCTATGAGGGCAAGGCGAAAAAGGTGTTCGCGACCGACGACCCGAAGGTCGTGCTCGTCTCCTATAAGGACGACGCGACGGCGGGAAACGGGGCCAAGCGCGGCACGATACGCGATAAGGGCGTGGTCAACAACCGGGTGACCAACAGCCTGATGCGGATGCTGGAGAGCAGGGGAATCCCCACCCACTATATCGAAGAGCTGTCGGAGCGCGAGACGCTGGTCAAAAAGGTCGAGATCGTCCCCCTTGAGGTGATCGTGCGCAATGTCGCGGCGGGCTCTCTCGCCAAACGCCTCGGCCTTGAGGAGGGCACAAAGCTGCGCTCGACCGTGCTGGAATACTGCTATAAGGACGACGCGCTCGGCGACCCGATGGTCAACGAATATCACATCGCCGCGCTCGGCGCCGCGACCAAAGCGGAGCTGGAGACCATCGCGGGCTACGTCTTTCGGATCAACGATATTCTGACCGAGTATCTCAGGGAGGCGGGCATCGAGCTTATCGACTTCAAGCTCGAGTTCGGCCGCCTACCCGACGGCGCGATCGTGCTCGCCGACGAGATTTCCCCCGACACCTGCCGTTTTTGGGACTCCAAAACGCACGCGCACCTGGACAAGGACCTCTTCCGCCGCGATCTCGGCGGCGAGGCGGAGGCCTATCAGGAAGTCATGAAGCGTCTGCTGGGGGAATAAAAGAATGATGGTTCCCCTTAGCGATAAGCTCCATGAGGAGTGCGGCGTGTTCGGCGTCTTCAGCAGGGGCGAGATCGCCGATATTGTCATGGATGTCTACTACGGCCTGTACGCCCTGCAACACCGCGGGCAGGAATCCTGCGGCATCGCCGTCAACGACGACGGCGTCATCAGCTGCCACAAGGATCTCGGGCTGGTCAACGAGGTGTTCACCAGGGATGTGCTCGCCGCCATGCCGCGCGGAAAGATGGCCATCGGCCACTGCCGCTATGCGACGACCGGCACCCGCTCGGCCGCCAACGCGCAGCCGCTCTCGCTGCGCCATGTCAAGGGCAACATGGCGCTCGCGCACAACGGCAACCTGACCAACGCCGCCGAGCTGCGCGAGGACGTCGAGCTGTCGGGCGCGATTTTTCACACCACCTCGGATACCGAGGTTATCGCCTATACGATCACCAAGGAGCGGCTGACCGCGCCGAGCATCGAGCAGGCGGTGGTGCGCGCGATGGACAAGATCAAGGGCGCCTACAGCCTCGTTATCATGAGCCCGCGCAAGCTGATCGCCGCGCGCGACCCGAAGGGCTTTCGGCCGCTCTGCATGGGCAAGCTCGGCGAAAGCGTCGTTTTCTCCTCCGAGAGCTGCGCGCTGGACGCCGTCGGCGCGACATTTGTGCGGGACATCGAGCCCGGCGAGGTCGTCGTCGTGACCGAGGAGGGGGTGCACAGCCTGCGCACCCATTGCGGCCAGCCGCAGGCCTTCTGCGTGTTTGAGTATATCTATTTTGCGCGCCCCGACAGCGTGGTCGAGGGCAACTCGGTGCACGCCGCCCGCCAGAGGGCGGGCGCCATTCTGGCGCTGGAGCACCCGGTGGCCGCGGACGTCGTGATCGGCGTGCCCGACTCGGGCCTCGACGCCGCGCTCGGCTATGCGCGCCAGAGCGGCATCCCCTACGGCATTGGCTTTCTCAAAAACAAATATATCGGCCGCACCTTTATCGCGCCGGGCCAGAAGCAGCGCGAGAACGCGGTGCGCATCAAGCTCAACCCCATCGGCGCGACGGTCAGGGGCAAGCGGGTCGTGCTTGTCGACGACTCGATCGTGCGCGGCACAACCAGCCTCAAAATCGTCCGCCTGCTGCGCGAGGCCGGCGCGACCGAGGTGCACATGCGGCTTTCCGCGCCGCCGTTCCTCTATCCCTGCTATTTCGGCACCGACATCGACTCGAGCGAGAACCTCATCGCCTATCAGCACTCCGTCGAGGAGATCCGAAAGATCATCGACGTGGACTCCCTCGGGTTTTTGCCGGTCTCGGCGCTGCCAAAGCTCGCCGAGCGGCCCGTTTGCGGCCTGTGCGACGGGTGCTTTACCGGCCGTTACCCCGTCGACCCGCCCGCCAGAAGCGCCAAGAGCAAATTCGAGACCAAGCTTTCGCAAAATACGGACGATTGATCGGAGGCAACCATGGAAAAGAGCTTTTCGCAGAGCTATAAAAACGCGGGCGTCGACATCACCGCGGGCTATCGGGCGGTCGAGCTGATGAAGGAGCACGTCGCGCGCACGATGACGCCGGGCGCGATCGGCGGGCTGGGCGGATTCGGCGGCCTGTTTGAGCTGGACCTGAGCGGGATGACCCATCCCGTGCTCGTCAGCGGCACCGACGGCGTCGGCACAAAGCTCAAGATCGCCTTTATGATGGATAAGCACGACACCATCGGCATCGACTGCGTCGCGATGTGCGTCAACGATATCGTCACCTGCGGCGCGAAGCCCCTGTTCTTTCTCGACTATATCGCCTGCGGAAAAAACCGGCCCGAGCGGGTCGCGCAGATCGTCGCGGGGGTCGCAGAGGGCTGCGTGCAGGCCGGGGCGGCGCTCGTCGGCGGCGAGACGGCGGAAATGCCCGGCTTTTATCGCGAGGAGGAGTATGACCTCGCGGGCTTCGCGGTCGGCGCGGTCGACAAAAGCCGCATTCTCGACAACACGAAGCTGCGCCCCGGCGACGCGCTCATCGCGCTGCCCTCGTCGGGCGTTCACTCCAACGGGTATTCGCTCGTGCGCAAGGTGTTCAATATCGGCAACGCGCAGCTGGATGTAAAATATGACGGGCTGGATAAAACCCTCGGCGAGACGCTGCTCACCCCGACCAAAATCTATGTCAAGCCGGTCCTCGCGCTGCTCGAGGCCGTCGAGACGCGCGCCGTCTGCCACATCACGGGCGGTGGCTTTTATGAGAATATCCCCCGCGCGCTGCCCGAGGGCCTTTGCGCGAAGATCGAGCGCAAGGCCGTGCGCGTGCTGCCCATCTTCGACGTGATCGCCAAGGTCGGCGGCATTCCCGAGCGGGATATGTTCAACACCTTCAATATGGGCGTCGGCATGGTCGCCGCCGTGCCCGCCGGGCAGGCCGACGAGGCGCTGCGGGTTTTGCGCGCGGCCGGCGAGGACGCCTATGTGATCGGCGAAACCGCCGCGGGTGAAAGGGGCGTGTTGATGTGCTGAAGAAGGTCGCGGTGCTCGTCTCGGGCGGCGG